>JAUZRV010000123.1 GCA_030950105.1 Rhodobacterales bacterium
GCGGCATCAGCCGCCCGAACACCCCCAGATATCAACCTTCAACGCACACTCTAAACTCAGTTCAAAACGCCGCCGTCAACCCGGCCGATCCAGTGCGCCGGAAGGAAATACCCGGAGTCTGATGAATAATTCGGGCTAGAACCTTGCCCTTCTGGCTGTCCCTTTTAGTGGGGCAGCCAACCATCCGACCCTTTAACCACCTGTTAATTCAGAGGCACCATCATATTGGTGGCTCAAAAACATTTAACCACTACATCTAGTTACCTCTTTTCCCCTGCCTAAAAATTGTCCCGACTTTGATGTATTCCCGCACCACTCTTTCCCTCAAATCGCCCAATATATTACGTCTTGTTAACCAACCACTTGAGGTCGCGGACGAAAGAAGGCAAAAATTGGGCAAGAATGAGGCAACCCGCCATATTGAGCGGGATCAAGTTGGAACAAGGACACAACATCGTATTGTGTCAGGCCAGTTTGAAGGGAAAAGAGCAGTGTTTACACGACTTACGGGCGCCTTGGTGCGTGCATTTTTGATTGCTTTGCTGGTTGCATTGCCATCGCTTCTACTGCCCAATGTGGCGGCAGATACTTCGCAAGTCGTTGTGTTGGTTGCTATTTTCGCATCCTTCCTGACGTTCACCGAATATTACACCAAATACCCGAGCATTGTTGAGTTCCGCTTTGCCGGCCCATTCAACCGCCTGCGCTATCTCACCCTGTTTTCGATGGTGTTTTTGATTGCCACAATTTGCAGCGGCAAAACCGACCCGACAACATTCACCCAATTCATCACCGCGCTTGGAACAATCCTTGGCAATGCCATTGATTTCCCCTATTCGCCGGTGCGCAATATGGTTCTGATGATGCCCGACGGCACACCGGATCCGTTGATCAATGCCATTCGCACCGCCGCCGGTATCGCCTATCTGGTATCACTTGTCGCCATGATTGCATTTTTCACATTGGTCCATGTCTTCAAATGGCCCGCCCGCAACGGCGCGTTCAATGTCTGGATAAACCTGCCATTGTTCGATCCAACCGCCGGTGGCGATGTCTTGACACGCCTCAAACGCGATGCTCAACTCAACATAATCCTCGGGTTCCTGCTGCCATTTTTGATCCCCGCCATTATCAAAGCAGCGTCAAACATGATTGACCCGATATCAATGTCAAACCCACAAACCCTGATCTGGACAATAAGCGCATGGGCCTTTTTACCCGCAAGCATGATAATGCGCGGCATTGCTCTGGGACGCGTCGCCGAAATGATCGAAGAAAAACGCCGCCGTGCCTATGCAAAAGCCGCCCAAGACAAAGCCGACGGCCTGCTTCCCGCCTGATTCTTTCGGCTTGTTTTATCGGTGTCTCGGCGATCGTCGCCGTGGCCGACCCGCTGCGCATTGCAACTTTTAATACCGAACTTTCGCGGGATGGTCCCGGCCTTTTGTTGCGCGATATTTTGCGCGCCGATGATCCACAGGTCATCGCGGTCATTGACGTTATCACGACCAATGCCCCCGATATTTTGCTGCTGAACAGTTTTGACTATGACCTGAATTTGGTTGCCCTCACCGCTTTGCGCGACAGCATCGCCGCCAAGGGTCTCCATTACCCCTATATGTTTGCGCTGCGCCCCAACAGCGGTATCACCACCGGCCTTGATATGGACGGTGACGGGTTTCTTGGCGGCCCGCGCGACAATCAGGGCTATGACCGATTTGCAGGTCAAGGCGGAATGGCTCTGCTATCGCGTTACCCGATTGAAACCGATAAAGTCCGTGATTTCAGCAGCTTCCTTTGGCGTGACCTTTCGGGGGCTTTGCTGCCAATGCATGAGAATACTCCATTTCCGTCCCCCGAAGCCCAAAGAATTCAGAGACTGTCGTCGGTTGCCCATTGGGATGTGCCGATTGCCGTGCCAAAGTTTGGCACTATTCATCTTCTGGCCTTTCATGCCACTCCGCCGGTTTTTGACGGCCCCGAAGACCGCAATGGCCGTCGCAATCACGACGAAGTCCGGTTTTGGCAGCGCTATCTTGACGGGGTTTTGTTCCCCCCGCCCCCCGAACAGTTCATCATATTGGGCGATGCAAATATCGACCCAACCGACGGGGATGGCCTGAAAATGGCAATCAACGCCTTGCTCGCTGATCGTCGCTTGCAAGATCCGATGCCCAAAAGCAACAATACCACGCTGCAAAACCCCGATCATTCGGGTGATCCCGCCCTTGATACCGTTGATTGGACCGACCCCGTGCCGGGAAACCTGCGCGTAGATTATATCTTGCCTTCGACAAACTTCACGATTCTGAACACGGGCATCTATTGGCCGAATTCCGATGTCGAGGCCGCAACCATTGCCGCCCTGGCAAGCCGTCACCGACTTGTCTGGGTCGATCTTCTGCCTCCTCGATAACCGTCACGCCGCCCGCATATCATGCAGAAATTTACTCACTTCATCGGCAAGGATATCCGATTGTTTCGAAAGATCGTTGGCCGCCTGCAACACCTCGGTTGACGTGACATTGGCGTCAGACACCACACCTTGAACAGTTTCAATACTTCCGGCCATGGTGGCGGTTTGCGAAACCGTCGCCTCGGCGTTGCTGGCAATTTCTTGTGTAGCCTCGCGTTGCTGGCTGATGGAAATCGCAATATTTTGCGATATG
>JAUZRV010000124.1 GCA_030950105.1 Rhodobacterales bacterium
AAAAAACTCGCGCTTGGTCCGCTTCTTCTTGTAGGCCTGCTCAAGTGACGAAAAACTCTGCTGTTTCAATGCCAATTCTCCCGTAAGTGCTGCCAGAATTATAGCACGGAAATCAGGGCTTTGTTCAGAGATTCCTTAAGCCTTACGGGGTTGGGCATTTCTTGAACGGGATGACGGTGACGGGCAATGTGTTTCGGAATGTGGCCGGAAACATTGATCGGGCTGAATCGGTGGACACCAGCTTTGCCGATCTGAATTATGATCGCAACAAGAACGTATCCTTTGACGGAAACCTGTATAATCAGGTCGATAACCCTGCGTCCAACCCATTGGTATTGAAGCACACTCAGAATACCGATGCCGCCAAGTGGACGGTTTCTTGTGCGCCAAAATTGCCGTTTAACGGGTGGGCGCAGACGGTGGAAGCCGTTGTTGCCAATGGGAAAATCAGCACGGCGTCAAATGCCGCACATCATGGCATGCCGTATGTGGGCAATAAACAAGGCGCAAATAAGGACCAGATTTCGCTGACGTGGTCAGAGCCGGTGAGTGGTGAGGTCATTATGCGGGTGCGTATGGATGATCCGCTTTAGGGCGCTAAAAACAGTGCGGGCGTCCCATCCGGGGCGCCCGATCTCTGTTAGAGATCAGACGTCCAGTTCGACCACAAATCGGGCATTTTCCTGAATATATTCAAACCGTTTCTCCGGTTTTTTGCCCATCAAGCGTTCGACAAGATCGGCGGTTTCTCCGGGTTCGTCTTCGTCGATGGTGACGCGGATCAATTTGCGGCTGCCCGGATCCATCGTGGTTTCCTTGAGATCCTTGGCATCCATTTCACCAAGACCCTTGAAGCGGGAAACGTCGATTTTCCCACGCCCGCCGAGGCCTTTTTCGAGGGCGACGGATTTTTCTGCCTCATCAAGGCAGTAAACCCGTTTGGCCCCTTGGGTGAGGCGGAACAAGGGTGGGCAAGCGAGGTAGAGATGGCCGGCATCAATCATCGGGCGCATCTGGGTAAAGAAAAATGTCATCAAAAGCGAGGCGATATGGGCGCCGTCAACATCGGCGTCGGTCATGATGATGATTTTGTCATAGCGCAGATCATCGACGTTGAAACGGGTGCCCATACCGACGCCAAGTGCCTGACAAAGATCATTAATTTCGGCATTGGTGCCAATTTTAGAGCTGGCAGCGCCAAGCACGTTGAGGATTTTTCCGCGCAGCGGCAATAGCGCCTGATTTTTGCGATTGCGGGCCATTTTGGCCGATCCGCCCGCAGAATCGCCTTCCACGATGAACAATTCGGTGTTGTCGCGGTTGGTGGCGCTACAATCGGTCAGTTTGCCGGGCAAGCGCAATTTTTTGGTGGCGGTTTTGCGTTGGGTTTCCTTTTCGGCGCGCCGTTTAAGGCGTTCCTCGCAGCGCAGTACCAGAAAATCGAGGATCGCACCGGCGGATTTTGTGTCAGCCGCCAACCAGTTGTCAAAATGGTCGCGCACCGAATTTTCGACCATTTTTTGCGCCGCTTCTGTCGATAGCCGGTCTTTGGTCTGGCCGACGAAACTCGGCTCGCGGATAAACACCGAGAGCAAGGCACAGCCGCCGGTGGTCAGGTCATCGCGGTTGATTTGCGCGGCTTTTTTATTGCCGACCAATTCGCCGTAGGCACGCATGCCTTTCAAAATCGCGGCCCAGAAACCGGCCTCGTGGGTGCCACCTTCGGGGGTGGGCACGGTGTTACAATAGGATTGGATAAATCCGTCGCGGGCGGGGGTCCAGTTGATCGCCCATTCGACATATCCGGCTTCGTCGAATTTTTCGCGGAAGGTGACCTTGCCGGAAAACGGCGCCTGGGCATAGGTGGACGCGTCGCCCAATGTTTCGCTCAGGTATTCAGCGAGACCACCCGGGTAATGGAACGTAGCCTCGAGCGGGGTGTCGCCATCGGCCACGGCGGTTTTCCAGCGGATTTCGACGCCCGAAAACAAAAACGCCTTGGAGCGGACCATTTTGAACAGGCGCGCCGGTTTGAATTTGAGCGAGCCAAAGATTTCGGCGTCCGGGTGGAAGGTGACGGTGGTGCCGCGCCGGTTGGGGGCTGCGCCGATTTTTTGGATCGGACCAAGGGGCAGGCCGCGCGAAAACCGCTGTTCATAAAGTTCGCGGTTGCGCGCCACCTCGACCACCATCGAATCCGACAGGGCATTGACCACAGAGGAGCCAACACCGTTCAATCCGCCCGAGGTTTCATAGGAATCACCGGAAAATTTACCACCGGCGTGCAGGGTGCATAAAATCACCTCGAGCGCGGATTTGTCAGGGAATTTCGGGTGCGGATCAATCGGGATACCGCGGCCATTGTCGCGCACAGTGATCGAATAGTCGTCGTGAAATTCGACCTCGATACGGGTGGCATGACCGGCGACGGCCTCGTCCATGGAATTGTCGAGAATTTCAGCGACCATATGATGCAGCGCGCGGTCATCGGTGCCGCCGATATACATGCCGGGGCGCAGGCGCACGGCCTCAAGCCCCTCGAGCACTTGAATCGAGGAAGCGTTGTATTCATCGGGGGCGGTCCCGGAGAGGAGATCGTCGGACATATGGCTGCTCTGTTTTTTGATTTTGTTCGGATGAGTATGGCAGGTTGTGCAAGGCGGGGGAAGGGGTTGGACACAGAGAAGCAGTGGGAAGTCGTGGGAAGCGGGGGACGGGACGTGAAATTTGGATTGGCGCGCTAATCCTCTGGTAAGATCGGGCGGTCTGGGGCAATGTTCGGCCAAATTTGAAAGACAGGAAACCGAATGACCAGAAAACCCAATCAACAGCGCTTTGAAACCCGCGCGATTCATGCCGGGCAATCACCGGATCCGTTGACCGGCGCGATTGTGACGCCGATTTATCAAGCATCGACATTTGTGCAGGACGGCATTGGCGAAAATAAGGGCTATGTTTATACGCGTTCGGGCAATCCGACACGGTTGACGGTCGAGGCCTGTTTGGCCGATCTGGAATCGGCGGAATCGGCGTTTGTTTTTCCCACCGGACTGGCGGCGGCGGCGACGATTTTGGATCTTCTGGAAAGTGGGTCGCATATTGTGGCGCATGACGATCTTTATGGCGGGGTTTACCGGCTTTTGGCGGATTTGGCGCCGATAACGCGCGGCCATAGTGTGACGTTTGTGAATTTCGCCGATAGTGCGGCGGTGGCTGCGGCCACCCGCGATGATACCGCGATGTTATGGTTTGAAACCCCGTCAAATCCGTTGACGCGGATTGTCGATATCGAGGCCGTCGTAGCGATTGCCCGCAAGGTTGGCGCGCTCACGGTGTGTGACAACACGTTTTCATCGCCCTATTGCCAGCGGCCCTTGGAAGTGGGCGTGTCGGTGGTGATGCATTCGGCGACGAAGTTCTTGAACGGGCATAGTGATTTGTTGGCCGGTGTGGCGGCGGTTTCGCCAACTGCCCCCGAAGGCGTGGCGCTGCGGATGAAATATTTGCAAAATGCGCTTGGCTCGGTGCTGTCGCCGGTGGATAGTGCGTTGTTGTTGCGCTCGCTCAAGACATTGGCGGTGCGCATGGAGCGTCATTGCGAAAATGCAATGAAAATCGCAACACACCTGTCGGAAAACAAGGAAAAATTCGGCCTCAAAGAGGTGTGGTATCCCGGTCTTGCCGATCATCCGGGCCATGACATTGCGGCGCGCCAGATGCACGGCTACGGGGCGGTGATTTCGTTGATTGTCGAGGGTGGGCAACCCCGCGCCGACGCGATTATGAAGGCGACGCATTTGTTTCAGTTTGCGGTATCTCTGGGTGGTGTCGAGAGCCTTATCCAGCACCCTGCAACCTTGACCCATGCCACGGTGCCCGAGGCACGGCGCATCGAAACCGGCATTGTCGATGATCTGGTGCGGCTGTCGGTCGGGATCGAAGGGGTAGAGGATTTATTGGCGGATATCGAGGTCGCGTTGACCGGCACGCTTGACGTTTGAACGGATTGATCAGCCTCGCGCATGAGTGCGAGGCTGATCAATTGTGTTTAGTGTTTGGTGGTTTCGGGGGCGGTTTCGCGGGCGTCTTCGGGATTGCTTACCAGCAGCAACCAAACAAAGCCCATGATGCCCGCGATAGCCGAGGCCATGAGAATGCCGGTTTTGGCCATCAACAACAATTCTTCGTTGTCGGAAAACCCGAGCGAGGCCACGAAAAACGACATGGTGAACCCGATACCGGCGAGCAGCGACACGCCGGCGATCTGGGTAAAGCGGGTGTTGCGCGGCAGGTCGGCAATACCGAGTTTCAACACCAGCCAGCTTGCCCCTGTGATGCCAATGAATTTGCCAAGCACCAGGCCGAACGACACCCCGAGAACCACAGGGTGGGACAGGGTTTCACCAAAGGATGCAAAATCGACCGGAATACCGGCGTTGGCGAGGGCAAATATCGGAATGACCAAAAACGCCACTGGCAAATGCCACCCATGTTCGAGGCGCTGGAGCGGCGCCTGTGCGCGACTCATGGTATTGTCGAGCGTCTGGATAATCCCGCGCAGCTCGGCGTTGGTCAGGGTGCTTTGATCCGGGTGACTTTGATAGCTTTTGTTGAAGCGACCCAGTAAATCTTTAACCTGTAGGCTAAAATGGGCCGGATTGTATTTTGGTCTTGCCGGAACGGTCATGGCCCCCAAGACCCCTGCGATGGTGGCATGAACGCCGGACAGCAACAGGAAATACCAGAGAGCAATAGCGATCAGGAGATACGGAAGCGTCATGCGAACGCCGCCCAAATTCAGAATGATCAGCGCCCCGAACAAGGCGGCGGCGATGGCCAGAGGCACGAGCGAGATCGTTTCGGTGTAAAACACGGCGATGACAATCACCGCACCCAAATCATCAACAATGGCCAAAGCAACCAGAAATGTGATCAGGCCTTTGGGAACGCGGCTTGCCAATAGGGCCAAAGCACCAACCGCAAAGGCGATATCGGTGGCCATCGGAATACCCCAGCCAACCGCGGCGTCACCTGACGGATTGATGGCAAAGTATATGAGAGCCGGCACAACCATGCCCCCCACAGCCGCCGAGAGCGGCAGGATCGCATTGCGCAAATTGGCCAGGTCCCCGACCAGAAATTCCCGTTTGAGTTCCAGCCCGACAACAAAGAAGAACAGCACCATCAAACCATCGTTGATCCAGTGCAGGACCGACAATTTCAGTTTCCATTCGCCAAAACTGATGCTGATATAGGTGTGGAGAAAGTCCTGATATTGTTGGGCAAAGGGACCGTTGGCAATGGCAAGCGCAACAACGGCGCTTATCATCAATAACAGGCCACTGGTGGTTTGCCGGTGAATGAATTCTTCAAAAGGCGTCAGAATACGGTGAAAGTGCCGTTCCCAGCGGGCGTGAAATACACCGGCGTCGGAATTTTTGGAGGAGGGAGGGCCCGGAGGCATGTTGGGGGTGTTCCTATTCGGTTTGGAGTAGTGGGCAAAGTGTCCCGTATATTTAAAGGTCGGGCGATTTCACCCCTGATAAGCCGTTTTAACAGCGCAGGCGGAGAAAAGCACCCAACCTTTTTAGACGGGTCTTTTTGGCAAAATCAGATGGCGGCAACCGCGGTTTCCAGCATGGCACGCACACGGGCCGCGATGTCTTTCAGGGCGGCGTTGTCGCGGCCACCAAGCGAGGCGAGCGGGTCAATCGCGCTCACTTCGACACCGTTATCGAGTTTGCGCAAAATCACATTGCACGGCAGCATGACACCGATGCGGTCTTCGGTGGCGATGGCTTCCCAGGCGAGGCCCGGATTGCAGGCCCCGAGGATGCGATAATCGGTCATATCCTTGTCGAGCTTCTTTTTCATGGTTGCCTTGACGTCGATTTCGGTGAGCACACCAAACCCGTTGTCCATCAACGCCTTGCGGGTGCGGGCATCAACGGTTTCAAAATCGGCATCGGTTATCAGGCGGTCAATTGTATAGGACATAGGTGTCTCCGGTTTTACGTTGGGTTTGCCATGATTTGGGGGGTATTCGGGCGAATTTCAAGCGTCTACTGTTAGAGAAACGATAATGAAAGATAAGGGAGAGTGAAAATGGTCACGCGCAGAGGGTTTTTGATGGGAAGTGGCGTTGCCGCAGCGGGAATTGCAGGGGCGGGATACTATTTTGTGGCGCGCCCGATTATGCATCCGAAACCTGCCGTAATCGGCTTTACCTTGACCGAAGGTGAACTGACGCGAGCACGCGACTTTATGAAGGCCAATCCGGTGATCGACAGCCATGCCCATCCGGGGCGGACGTTTCTAAAAGGGGCCGAGAACCTGACCACCAAGATCAAACTCTATCGCATGTTGGGTGGGGTCTTCGCCGAGAAAACCATTGCCGATATGGCCCAAGGCGGGGTGGCGTCGGCGGTGTTTAACGGGGTTGCCGATGTTCAATTGCTCACCCTTGGGGAAACCGGTTTGACGGCTGGCCGTGACTTTATGGCAGGCGAGGCCTGGGCGTCGTATCAGCGTCAGGTTGGCAATTTAAAGGCGCTGGTTGACACCGGGGCGGTGTCGTTGTGTTTGACCGCAGATGATATTCTGGCTGCCCATGCGCGCGGTAAACCGGCGGCGATGTTGGGGATGGAAGGCGCGGATTTTCTGGAGACCGATATATCGCGGCTTGATCAGGTGTATGCCGACGGGGCGCGTATGTTGACCTTGGTGCATTATCGCGACAGCAGCATTGGTGATATGATGACGGGCGGCAGCACCCGCGGCCTCACGGCGTTCGGGGTCGATGTGGTGGCGCGGATGAATGATCTCGGGATGATGATCGATATTGCGCATGCGTCGGAAAAAATGGCGTTTTCGGTGCTGGAGAAATCGCGCCAACCGGTGGTGTTGACCCATTCCCATATCAATTCCCCGGCGCTGAGCCACCCACGGTTTATCAGTGCGGAACTGGCGGCGGGAGTGGTGGAAACCGGCGGCTATATTGGCGCATGGCCTGCGGGAATCGGGATTGCATCGCTGGCCGGATTTATTGATAGAATAGAAGAACTTGTTGAAACGGTTGGCGAAGATCACGTGGCAATGGGATCGGATATGGATGCCAATTACAAGCCGGTCCTTGATACCTATCGCAATATGCCGTTGGTGGTCGGGGCGCTAATGAAACGTGGGTATAGTGATACGCGTTTAACCAAAATTCTGGGCGGTAATTTCTTGCGCGTGATGCGGGTGGTTCAGGGCGTTTAGGTCAATTGACGCGGCGTAATTTCGGGCGGGCTTTCTATTTGGCGCAAGGCGTGATGATCTGTTGAGGAAATCGAATTGGAGGATGTGGTGATGGATATGAACCTTGGAATGGGCGAGCAACATAGTGGTCTGTTGGATCGCGTGCGCGACATGGTGCGCGACGAAATTATGTCGATGGAAGAAGAATATGCGCGCGAGGTCGCGACGGGTGATGTATGGCAGTTCACCGCGCGCCAGACTGAAATTCTTGAAGGGTTGAAAGCGCGCGCCAAGGCGGCGGGATTGTGGAACTTCTGGTTGACCGATAGCGACCGCGGGTTCGGGTTGTCGACCGTGCAATATGCCTATCTGGCCGAGGAAATGGGCAAGACGCCCCTCGGCGCAGAGGTGTTTAATTGCGCCGCTCCGGATACCGGAAATATGGAAGTCTTCGAGCGCTACGGCTCTGACAAAATGAAAGAAAAATGGTTGGTGCCACTGTTGAACGGCGACATCCGGTCGGCTTATTTGATGACCGAACCGGATGTGGCAAGTTCGGATGCGACCAATGTGTCGATGGCGTGCGTGCGCGATGGTGACAGCTATGTTTTGAACGGTGAAAAATGGTGGGCTTCGGGGGCCGGTGATCCGCGCTGCAAGGTCTATATCGTGATGGTAAAAACGGCGGGCGACGAGGCCCCCAAACACAAGCGCCAGTCGATGATAGTGGTGGCTGCCGACACGCCGGGGATCGAGATTTTGCGCCCGATGGAAGTCTACGGCCATCTGGACGCACCACACGGGCATATGCATATCAAATTTACCGATGTGCGGGTGCCTGCGGATCAGATTTTGCTCGGCGAGGGGCGCGGGTTCGAGATCGCGCAGGGGCGGCTTGGACCGGGGCGGATACACCACTGTATGCGTGCCATCGGGCAGGCGGAAACCGCGCTTGAATTGATGTGTCGGCGCGGATTGGATCGCGAGGCGTTTGGCAAGAAAATCGCACATCTCGGGGCGAACTACGATATTATCGCCAATTGTCGTATGGAGATCGAGCAGGCGCGGCTTCTGTGTCTCAAGGCGGCATGGGTGATGGATCAGGGCGATGCGCGCGCGGCGGCCCCGTGGATTAGCCAGATCAAAGTGGTGGCCCCGCTGGTGGCGCTCAAGGTGATTGACGAAGCGGTGCAGATGTATGGCGGGCAGGGGATTTCACAGGATACGCCATTGGCGGGATTGTGGACCCATGTGCGCACTTTGCGGTTGGCGGACGGGCCGGATGCGGTGCATCGCCGGCAAGTGGCACGCACGGAATTGCGCAAATATACGCAAGAGAAGGTGTAACGCCGAAATCGCCCCGAATCGTCTTTTTAATAAGGGTTTGCGGCGAAAATCGACGTATGTTTTGTGTATGGTAAACGTATGTATTACGTGCATATGTTGGCGCGGTTTTGGCGACTTAACAGGGCGTGCGGTGTGCGCGGTGTGAAATACCACGAGAACAGCGATGGACCTCGGGGTGGTGCGAAGCGCCTCCCCTTGGGGGAGGTCCGGCGCTGTTCGGGCAAAAGGGCCCGAACGGGGTGTTTGATGAACGGTTGTGATTGAACCACTCTAAGGAATCTCTGAACAAAGCCCTGATTTCCGTGCTATAATTCTGGCAGCACTTACGGGAGAATTAGCATTGAAACAGCAGAGTTTTTCGTCACTTGAGCAGGCCTACAAGAAGAAGCGGACCAAGCGCGAGTTTTTTCTTGGCGAGATGGATTCAGTGGTACCGTGGGCACGGCTGGAAGCCCTGATCTCGCCGCATTACACGCG
>JAUZRV010000125.1 GCA_030950105.1 Rhodobacterales bacterium
CGGCAGAACGATAATCCCACTTTCTCTGAATCACCCTGACTTTGGCGGGGATGACCTTGTGATCCAGTTCCTTGAGCTTCTCGGTGCCGGCAGAGATGTAGAGGGCCAGTTCGTCGTAGAAATCGAGGGTTTTTTCATAGAGGATATCAAGCGATTTGATGTCTTTCAGAAGCGTGTGTTCGTGGCCCAGAAGATCATCGGTGACTTTGTCGATCTGGCTTTGGACGCCTTCGAAACGAGCGGTGAACTGGGCGAAAGGTGCGGCGCGGCCAAGCAGTTTTTCCCACCATGTGCGTTTGCGGCGCACATCGAGTTCGGAGATCGAAAAGCCACGGATAGAGGTCACGATCTGGCGCAGGCTATCGCCAGCCGGGCCGACGTCTTTGTTGCGCACCCCGTTGAGCATGGCCTGCGAGATTTCTTGCAGTTCCGATTGCGCGGCAGACCCGAATGCGACGATGGAATTGGTGTCGGTCATATCAAGTTCGGCCATGCGGCTCTTGATCTCTTTGGAGAGCGCACCTTTGGCCTCGGCGAGGGGGACGATGGCATTGGCATCGGTGGGTTCGGATAGGACCACGGCGGTGATTTCATCAACCATGGCAAGGGTGTTTTCGGCCTTTTGGCGGGTGGTTTCGGTCATTTGTTTTCCTTTGTTATCAGGCAATTGTCAGGTTTAACTGCGCGAGGTTTCACGGGCGAGGCGCTCGCGCAGGACCTCGATTTCGATGGAGAGATCGCTGCGGTCATCCAGCAGCAGTTTGCGGGTGCGGGCGGCAAAGTTGTCTTCGAGATCGGTGAGCAGGGCCTCGTAATCGGTGCGCGCCGTCTGGTCGGGGGTGCGCGCATAGATGTCGGCGAATTTGACCGTGGCGTCGCGTGCCCCGCGCAAATAAACCGAAAGATATTTGCGCGCAGCGGTGAGGTCGCGGGGGTCTTCTTCGACGGTGCGAAACAGGTCGCGCGCGACGGTTTGGAACCGTTCAACGCGGGCGTCGAGCGTGCGATCCTGCGCGCGTTTGATGGCATCGGACATGGCGGCAAGATGGGCCTCGGCCCCCTCGACCGCGCGGGCAACCCGATCGGTTTGATAGAGATCGACGCCCTCGAGGCCCTTGTCCTTCATCGGGTCGACACCGAAAGCCATAGAATGGAGCACGGTGCCGATCACGGTGTAGATCAACGGGGCAAGGATGCCTTCACCCGCGGCATATCCGGCAAGGCCAAGGCCAAGCCCGGTGAATAGAGAGCCAGTGATTTTGCGTGGAAATGCGGGGCGGCGCGCGGTTTTGCAGGCGTCATAAGCGTCTTGGGCAATCAGCCCTTCGCGGGTGAGCCATGCGGCGAGCAGCAACAGCGCCAATGCCCCGAGATTGAGCGCCAGTGCCATGGCCCCGTCCCCGAAAAACGCCGAGAGAATGAGCGGCAGCGGGGCGAGGAACAACAGGTTGACCCGACCACCGGCGCGGGTGCGGCGGGCACCGTGAAAGGCCCCGCGTTCGGGCGCGCCGGAATTTTCGGCTGGTGTGTCGGGTTTGGGGGCGGGACTATGTTGGCCGCCGTATCGCTGGGCCATTTACACGCCTCCGGTGATTGATACGAACAGGATCAATATCAATAACAAAACAAATGCGAGTTTTCTCAAGCCGGTATTCGACATCAGGCCTCCTGATGAAATAATTGTTAACAGAAACTTAGGCGATGTGCCGGTGTCTTTCTAGCCTGAATTATTCATCAGACTCCGGGTATTTCCTTCCGGCGCACTGGATCGGCCGGGTTGACGGCGGCGTTTTGAACTGAGCTTAGAGTGTGCGTTGAAGGTTGATATCTGGGGGTGTTCGGGCGGCTGATGCCGCGTTGCTCAT
>JAUZRV010000126.1 GCA_030950105.1 Rhodobacterales bacterium
AACCGCGCAAAGGCAGTCGAGATCATCGCGGCAGAACGATAATCCCACTTTCTCTGAATCACCCTGTGGATACATATGGACGCTCAGAACGCAGCAAATACCGCGCTGTCGTCTATTATATGCTGACCAAACATTTTGGCAAAGAATCCGTCTACAGCTAATTGACTACTGAATCGCAATAAAGCGCCCGCATAACGATGGTTAAGCGGGCGTTTTTTTATTGCCAATCATTCTACGCACTTGCCGTTTGCGTGATTGGCCAAAGATAAGGTATACATTTCTTATCGGCCAGGATGGCCAGACCCTAATTTCAGAGATCACGTGTGGTGCGTAGGGAGCACGTGGGGTGAACGGAGGGTTCTGGCATTGGATGGATCCTCCGTTTTTTAGAAAGTCGTTAAAACTGTTCCTATTATGGCGCTTCCAATAGCGACATATCTTCCGTCAACCACTCCTTTGAAAACAGTATCTAATGCCACCTTTTAGCGTGCCGTTTTCATCTTCTTTCACGGATTCATTTATTCCGGCTGCCACCATTCAGGGTTTGGCCAACACCACGTACAAAAATTGAGCCAAAGGCATATGATGCAATGGCCGCCGCCTGCGTGTTCAAAACTTCCATCTGGAAGCTCTTGTTCGCATTGCTTGTGAACAGGAGTGTGACTGGGGGGTAGAAAAACCCAGTATCTAGAAATCGCCCTCGGCGGCGCGGTTAAGGATATCAAGGATGATGTCTTTTACTTCGATCGCTTCTTTTAGAAGTGCAGGCGGTAGAGTTTTACCACCATAGATCATCGCATCCATATCAAGTGTCACAATCCAAAGTTGACCCTCGGCATCCTCTACAAGAGAGACCCGACAAGGGAGGTAAGCGGCATAAGCGATGTCATGTTCAATCATTTTTGCCGCAGTAAGAGGGTTGCAATACAGATAGATATTCAATTTCCGCCAAGGCGTGCCGTTCATGGCAGCGACCTGATCCCCGAGAGGCAATTCGCCGACACCTCTGATATTGCGATCAATGGCGATTTGTTTGATAGATTGATCGACATCGTCATAAGTCAGCCCCTCGGCGACCTTGACCTGCCAAACCGTTGCAGCAGCCGAATTTCCAGTTTCTACCAGACGATCCGCCATGCTTTTATAGACGCCAAATGCCTTGGGATCGAAACCGTCAAACGCGGTTTTGTATTTCATAAGCGAAGGGCCAACCCATATAGTCAAACCAACGGCAATTACGCCCAAGATAGCCAGAACATTGCGGATAAAGCCCATGTGATAGTCCTCTGTTTGCGGTAAAATGTAATATTAGAATACATGAATGTAGGATTCGAGCAAGCATAGGTTGATTTGCGCAAATCAAAGACCGGCAAGACCCCGGATCACGTTCCATTGATCAGCTGTCACTGGTTGAACAGAAAGCCGCGAATTTTTCACCAGAACCATATCGGATAGCCGGGGATCCGCCTTGATCGTATCAAGGGTGACGGGTTTGTTGACGCTTTCAACGGCTTTGATATCGACGCAGTCCCACCTGTCATCGTCGGTTGTGCTGTCGGGATGTGCGGTGGCGCATACTTCAATAATGCCAACAACCGCCTTTTCTTTTTGCGAATGATAGAAAAACCCAAGATCGCCAAGCGCCATTTCCCGCATGAAATTCCGGGCCTGATAATTACGCACACCGTCCCATTCTTCGCCAGCGTCGCCTTTGGCAAGTTGGTCCTGCCAACCCCATGTGGACGGTTCGGATTTGAACAACCAATAGCGCATCTATTCCTCCTTGAGTGGCCGTGAAAGCAATTGTTTTATGGCCTGTTTCACCTGGATTTTTCCATCAAGCAGGGCCACAACCGCATCCGTGATCGGCATTTCCAAACGTATTTTGCGGGCGCGATTATGGACTGCACGGGCCGTGGCGGCACCTTCGACCGTGATTGCCGGATCAAAACCCGTAGCTCGGCCCAGAGCAAGCCCATAACAATAGTTTCGGGATTGGTCGGATGTGCAGGTTAGCGTTAGGTCGCCAAACCCCGAAAGGCCGGACATGGTTTCGGGGCGCGCACCCAATGCAACGGACATGCGCTGCATTTCGGCAAACCCGCGGGTCATAAGCGCGGCGCGCGCGCTCTCTCCCAGGCCCGCACCAATGACGGCACCACAGGCGATGGCGATGACATTTTTCAAAGCTCCGCCCAATTCCGCCCCGATTGTGTCGGTGGTCCGGTAAAGGCGCAGATTGGCGGTGTGCAAGCGTTGTTGCAACAGCTTGCCGCTGGCTTCGTCTTGGCATGCCAAGGTAAGGGCCGTCGGCAGGCCTGTTGCTATGTCGCGTGCGAAACTTGGGCCGGTCAAAATAGCAGGTGTTGCGTTTGGCAGCAAATCGGCAATGATTTTCACGGGCCCATCGCCGGTTGCAAGCTCCACACCTTTGCAGCAGGCGACCACCAAATGATTGGCAAGATCGCCTTTGTGATCTTGAATAACCGTGCGTAACTGTTGCATGGGAACAGCCAAAAGTATTGGGCTTTCAGGTGAAATAGTGTCTGTTTTGGCGGAAACTATCAATGACTTTGGAAAGGGTATATCCGGTAATCTTTGGGCATTAATGCGGGCGGCCTGCATGGTATTAGCGATTGTAGTGGTGCGCGCAACAAGGGTAACCGGCGTGCCGTTTTTGGACAGTGAAATTGCCAAACCGGTTCCAAATGCACCTGCGCCAATGACGGTTATCATGATTTTGCGCCCTTTTTTCCGCTGCCGGTCAAATGCGGGCTGATCCGGTCAAGTGGCCAACGTGGCCGTGCGGTCAGGGTCATGTCGTCGGACGCGCCAGAGGCAAACAATTCTAGGCCCGCATAAGCGATCATGGCGGCATTGTCGGTGCAAAGGGCAAGAGGCGGAGCCACGAAATTCGTGTCAAAACCCGACGAAACAGACTCTAATCCGCCTCGAATAGCCAAATTTGCCGCCACGCCACCAGCCACTGCAAGGGTCCGAACAGCGGGGTTTTCGGCAAGATAAAGTGCCAGTGCCCGCGCGGTTTTTTCAGAGAGGACATCCACAACTGCCGCTTGAAAACCCGCACACATATCGGCGCGGTCAATTCGTGTCAGGCCGGATTTCTCTGCTATGACCTGATCGCGGGTGCGCAAAAGTGCGGTTTTAAGCCCCGAAAACGAAAGATTGCAACCCGGCTGGTTAAGAAGTGGTCTCGGGAAACGAAACCGTGTTGGGTCGCCCGATTTGGCTTCGTTTTCAATAGAAGGGCCGCCGGGTTGCGCAAGGCCAAGAAGCCGTGCGGTTTTATCAAACGCTTCACCCGGGGCATCGTCTATGGTGCCGCCAAGACGGGTAAAATCATCTACGCCGCGCACAATTAGAAACTGACAATGGCCGCCGGACACCAAAAGCATAAGGTAGGGATAGGGGATTTGATCCGTCAAACGCGGGGTTAGCGCATGCCCCGCCAGATGATTGACACCTACCAGAGGTAAGTTGGCACCAGCGGCAATGCCCTTGGCGCACATAACGCCGGACAAGACACCCCCGATGAGGCCCGGACCGGACGTTACCGCGATACCATCAATATCCGACAGAGATAAATCCGCCTCGATAAGAGCCTGTTTCACCACAACATCAATTTTTTCGGCATGGGCGCGGGCAGCGATTTCGGGAACAACGCCGCCATAGGCATGGTGCAATTCCAACTGTCCTTGAACCACAGAAGACAGGATTTCCGCACTTCCATCAGAACGGGCATCAGAACGGGCGTCAGAACCGTGCATATCCCACCGGACGACGGCGGCGGCGGTATCGTCACAGCTGCTTTCTATTCCTAAAATAGTTGATTTTTTTGTCACCGTAGGCCCGCCATATGCTCGTTGTGTGTAGTTGCATGAAACCTGTCCGGCAGGTATCACAAAGATATCATCGCAAGCCGCCTAAAACAACCGAGGCCGAGAATGCAGCCCAAACCCGCGCCCGCAATACTTTTGATTCGCCCTGTAGAGGGGTCCAAGAGATTTGCCGAGGCGTTGCGAGACGCATTGGGCGACGACGTGAAGATAGTGATTTCTCCGTTGACCAAAATAGAATTTCTTGAGGGCGCGCTTGAATTAGACGGCCTGTCGAAACTGATTTTTACGTCGACCAACGGGGTGCGTGCCTATGCGCGCCATTGCGAGCGGCGCGATATCCCCTGTTATTCGGTGGGGGATGCGACAGCGGCCTATGCCCGATCTATCGGCATGCAGGCAACGTCGTGTCACGGAAATGCACAGGACTTGATTGCGCGGATTCTAGCCGACGGAGAGCGCGGGCCGGTGCTTCATGTTCGGGGTGTGCATAGTCGGGGCGAGGTGGCCTTAAACCTTCAAAATGCTGGATGTAAGGCAGAAGAAGCCATAGTTTACCGGCAAATTGGGCAAATTTTGAATGATGCTGCTATATCCCTATTTCAGGCCAAAACCCCTGTAATAGTGCCGCTTTTCTCCCCGCGGGGCGCCGAACAATTCGTTCAACAATATCATGGCGGTGCGTCTGTATTGGTTGTCGTAATGAGCGCTGCTGTGGCGCAAGCGGTGCGGGATCTTGACGCTTTGCGCGTTGTAACGGCCCAATCACCAAATAGGGAAGCAATGCTGGAGGCCATAAAAGGGCTGTTGGTCGCAGACTGATCCTCTTGAGGGTGAAATCTGTGCGAGGTAAGGTATGTTGGCGAGCGGGATTCGGTTCATAAAGGGTGCATCAAGTGGCAAGAGCAAAGAAGACCAAAGCAGATAAGGATACGCCAATTGTCGAGGCCGAAAATGCGGCGGAAGACGCTGTTGTTATCGAAGAACAGCAAGATGGCGCGTCTATGGGCACAGATGAAGATGTGCAAATGGCGGTAGAAGATTTGGCCGCTGATTCACCCGAAAATGCCGCTTCAAGCGAAAGCAGAGATGTGGAACAACCGCCAGAACCCGCCACCGTGGTGAGACGTGGCGGATTTTTCCCGCTGTTTCTGGGTGGCGTGGTTGCCGCGGGTATCGGATTTGCGGGTGCCGTGGCTTTATCCCCGGACAATTGGCCATTTGGCGATGATAAAGCGGCCGAATTCGAGGCCGAAACCGCGTCAAATTTTGCAGCACAGAACCAGACGATCAATGCACTACGTGGACAGATTACCGACCTCGCGGCAAAATCGGATACGTCGCGCATTGCCAGCGATGCAACACGGGCATTGGCCGAGGTTGAGGATCTGGGCACGCGATTGAAGGCCCAGAGCGCAAAGATCAATGATTTGCAGTTTCGCCTCTCTGATTTGGAAAAACGCCCGATTACAGAAGGTATTTCGGATGCGGCAATTGCTGCTTTTGAGGCCGAGTTAAAAGCGGTTCAAGATGCGATGCGTGCGCAGCGTTCAGAAATAGAAGCAGCATCAGAAGCGGCCGCCCAAAAAGAAGCCAGCGCACAGATTTCGGAAACCGAGGCGATGAAACGTGCCGCCCTAAGCCAAATTCAGACGGCTTTGAATGTCGGGGCCGGATTTGCGCCTGCTGTGGCAAATCTGATTGCTGCGGGCGAAACTGTTCCGGATGTTCTTGTGCAATCATCCGAGACCGGCGTGCCGTCGATCGCCGCATTGCAAGAGGCGTTTCCGGTTGCCGCGCGGGTTGCTTTGACAACGGCGGAAGGTGGTGCAAATGAACAGGGCGGCATTGGCGCGTTTTTGCGTAGTCAACTTGGCGCACGATCCCTTGAGCCAAAGGACGGCAATAGCGTGGATGCGATTTTGTCACGGGCAGAAGCAGCGTTGCGAGAGGGCCGGTTGCTAGATGCGACTGCCGAATTGCAAGGTTTGCCCGAAACAGGGCAGGCCGCGATGGCCGATTGGCAAGCGATGGCGAAAAAACGACAAGAGGTGCTGGCCGCTGTTGAAGTATTGAGCCAGCAACTAAATTCGAATTAGGGAATTGTTAAATGATTTGGTCGCTTATCAAAATAATTGGGTTTGTGGTTTTCGTCGCGGCGGCAACGTTAGGTGCCGGTTATCTATTAGAAATGGATGGCGGCGTTCGCATCGCATTTGCGGGTTACGAATATAACCTCACGCCGATCAAGACCGTGATTGCGATGGTCATACTTGTCGTGGCGGTATGGGTCTTGTTGAAATTACTCTCGCTTGCCGTGGCGATTTTGCGATTTCTAAATGGTGATGAAACCGCCATTTCGCGGTATTTTGATCGCAACCGCGAACGCAAAGGTCATCAGGCCCTAAGTGAAGGATTGATGGCTTTGGCCTCGGGCGAGGGACGGGTGGCCATGGCCAAAGCGGCCAAAGCGGAAAAGTATCTGAACAAGCCGGAATTGACCAATTTGATCACTGCGCAAGCCGCCGAAATGGCCGGTGACCACAAGAAGGCCGAAGATGTGTATAAACGCCTGCTTAAGGATCAATCAACGCGCTTTGTCGGGGTGCGGGGGATTCTGAAACAGAAGCTTGCCGAGGGAAAAACCGATGTTGCGCTTAAGCTCGCGCAAGCCGGGTTCGAGCTTAAGCCAAAGCACGAGGAAATGCAGGATACTTTGTTGCGATTGCAGTCCCAGACCGAGGATTGGTCAGGGGCGCGTGATACGCTTAAGGCCAAATTGAAATTTGGCAATTTGCCACGTGACGTGCACAAACGGCGCGATGCGGTTTTGGCGTTGTCAGAAGCAAAAACCAGAATTGAAGCGGGGGGCGAAGGGCAATCCCACGCAGCGACAATTGAGGCCAATCGCCTGTCTCCCGACCTCATTCCGGCGGCAATTTTGGCGGCGCAGGCACATGTTGAAAACGGAAAGCCCCGGCTTGCGGTTAAGGCACTTAAAAAAGCGTGGGAAGTGCAGCCGCACCCCGATTTGGCAGCCGCATTCGGGGCGATAGAACCAGAAGAAACCCCGGAAAAGAGAATTAAGCGGTTTACCGCGCTGACCACAATTCACCCCGAACATCGTGAAACAAAACTGTTGTTGGCCGAGCTGAATATCAGTGCTAGCGATTTCCCTGCGGCACGGCGCGCGCTGGGCGATTTGGTGACAACAGAACCGGATGCGCGGGTTTTGACAATTATGGCCGCGATTGAACGCGGTGAAGGCGCATCGGATGTTGTTGTGAAGGGGTGGCTTGCACGCGCGTTAAATGCCCCGTCCGGGCCGCGGTGGATTTGCGAAAACTGCCATCATATCCATGCCGAATGGGCACCAGTGTGCGAAAATTGCCAGAGCTTTGATACGCTTGCCTGGACCAGCCCACCCAAATCCGAGGTTGCAACCGATGGTTTGGTGGCGACGTCGGCGGGGGTTCTGCCGCTCATTGTCGGAACCATCGAAGAATTTAATGATCCTGTCGAGGATTCGGAAGACGGCAATGATGTTGTGATCGCGCCAGAGGTGGAGACGCTCATAACGGAGGCGGAAATACTGCCTGATAACCCTGATGAAAACAGCGAAGATAAGCCCAAAAATGAAAGCAACCTGTAACGTCGTGAAGTGACAAAACGGGGTGTTGAAATGTGTAATATTTGACGCGCACAGCGTGCAATGTTTTAGGGGCTACTCTGGCAAAATATAATCCAGAAATGTGCGCGCAACCAAGGAGAGTTTTTTGCCACCCAGATGCACCGCATACCAGCGCCGCACCAAGGGGAAATGCTTCACATCAAGCGTGGCGATATGATTATTGGCAAGTTCGAGGTCTATATTGCGCCGTGACAAGACCGAAATCCCCAAACCGGCAAGAACCCCTTGTTTGATGGCTTCGGCGCTGCCCAATTCCATATAGGGCTTAATTTCTATGTTGTGTTCGGCAAACAAACGATCCACGGCCATGCGCGTGCCTGACCCGGGTTCGCGCACGAGAAACCGTTCTTTGGCGAGTTGGTGCAAAGGGATGTTTTTTTGGCTTAGTAACGGATGATCGGGCGGCGCAACGACAACCATTTCATTGTCGATAAAGGGAAAGGCCTCAACCGCGAATTCATTCGGGACCTGACCCATAATAAGCAAATCGTCCTGATTTGATTTGAGGCGCTCAAGCACGTTGGCACGGTTGGTGATGGTGAGGCGCGGCCTGACATCGGGGTGACGGGTGATAAAGGACCCTAGAAGATGTGGCATGAAATAGGTTGCGGTGGTGATCACCGCGATGCTCAAATCACCTTTGACAACCCCCCTGAGTTCGCTTGTCAGATCCTCGAGCGCCATAACACCGCCGAGGATTTCACGCGCGGTTTTATACACTTCGCGCCCCGCCGCCGTCGGGTGCACAGTGCGGCCAACCTGTTCGAGCAATGGCAAATCGAGGGTTTCCGAAAGCTTGCGAATTTGCATCGACACCGTGGGTTGCGACAAATGCAGGGTTTCGGCGGCGCGGGTATAGCCCTGCAACCGCACAACTGTTTCGAATATCTGCAATTGTCGCAGGGTTAGCTTTCGAACCAAATTTCCAGCGCTAAAGTCAGTCATAGTGTTTACTCTATGTGTATTATAGAAAGAATTGATTATTCTCTATGCTAATTGTGGTCTATTGTCCATCGGGAACATAGACGTAGCCCGTAATGGAGAACACCATGCTCGACCAAACCAGTCGCTATAGCGACCTCACTCTTAAAGAAGAAGATCTGATTGCTGCCGGCAAACACGTGCTTGCCGCCTACAAGATGAAGCCCGCTACCGGGTTTTTTGACTACATCGGCACCGCCGCGCATTTCTGTGCGGAATCATCCACCGGCACCAATGTGCAAACCACAACGACTGATGATTTTGCCATGGGTCTTGATGCGATTTGCTATGCAATCGACGAAGAAAAAGAGTTGATGAAGATCGCTTATCCGATCGACTTGTTTGACCGTAACATCACCGATGGCCGCGCCATGGTTGTGTCGTTGATGACCTGCATGATCGGGAACAATCAGGCGATGGGCGATGTTGAATACGCCAAATTGCTCGATTTTTATGTGCCGCCGAATTTCCTGCGCTTGTTTGATGGCCCGTCCAAAGGCATCAAAGACATGTGGCGCATTCTGGGCCGTCCGCTCGAAAATGGCGGCATGGTTGTCGGCACGATCATCAAACCGAAATTGGGCCTGCGTCCGAAACCATTTGCCGAGGCGTGTTACCAGTTCTGGCTTGGGGGTGATTTCATCAAGAATGATGAGCCGCAGGGCAACCAAGTTTACGCACCGATGAAAGAATCAATCCCGTTGATCGTCGATTCGATGAAGCGCGCGATGGATGACACCGGACAAGCCAAATTGTTCTCGGCCAATATCACCGCCGATGACCCTATGGAGATGATCGCCCGTGGTGAATATGTGTTGGAGCAGTTCGGTTTCCTCGCGGAAAACGTGGCGCTTCTGGTGGATGGTTTTGTTGGTGGGTGTGGCATGGTTACGACCGCGCGCCGTCATTTTGGCAATCAATTCATTCACTATCACCGCGCCGGTCATGGCATGGTTACGGGCGAAGAATCAAACCGTGGTTACACCGCCCTTGCGCATATGAAATGGGCGCGGATGTCGGGGTCTTCCGGTATCCACACCGGCACCATGGGTTTTGGCAAAATGGAAGGCTACAATAGCGATACCGTTTTGGCCGATTGTTTGATTGATGATGTGTCCAAAGGCACGCACTACACCCAACCTTGGGAAGGCATGAAGCCAACGACGCCGATCATTTCCGGCGGTATGAACGCCCTGCGTTTGCCCGGTTTCTTTGAAAATCTTGGCCACTGTAACGTGATTCAGACATCCGGCGGCGGCGCATTGGGCCATAAAGACGGCATTGCGGCGGGCGCGACATCCCTGCGTCAGGCATATGAAGCATGGCAAGACGGCGTTGATCTGGTAGAATTTGCCAAAGACCACTCGGAAATGCGCGGTGCGTTTGAATCGTTCTCGGGCGATGCGGATAAAATCTATCCGGGCTGGCGTGAAAAACTGGGCGTGCACAAGTAAGCACCCCTTAAATACATCTTGCCCCGCCGGTGTGCTGGCGGGGCAAATCTTTCTCTATCAACAAGCCAAATAATTGGCTTTTTCATAGAGATCAGAGGATAAAAACCATGGCTGACGCGCAGCAATTCAAAATCGAAAAAGAGCCGTTTTATCACGCCACTGGAAACGAAGTCGCACTCTACGAAGCGGCCTATGCCTGCCGGTTGCCGGTGATGGTAAAAGGCCCGACAGGGTGCGGAAAATCGCGGTTTATCGAATATATGGCCTGGAAGTTGGGCAAGCCGATTATCACGGTGGCCTGTAACGAAGACATGACCGCCGCCGATCTTGTGGGCCGGTTTTTGCTCGATGAAAACGGCACTCGGTGGCAGGATGGCCCATTGACGGTTGCCGCGCGGATTGGTGCGATCTGTTACCTTGACGAAATTGTCGAGGCGCGTCAGGACACCACCGTGGTTATTCATCCATTGACCGACCACCGGCGGGTTTTGCCGTTGGATAAAAAGGGTGAGTTGCTTGAGGCGCACCCGGATTTCCAATTGGTGATTTCCTATAACCCCGGTTATCAAAGTTTAATGAAAGACCTCAAACAATCGACCAAGCAACGGTTTACCGCGCTTGATTTCGATTACCCTGCCGCCGAGGATGAAACCAGTATTGTGGTCCGCGAAGGCGGTGTTGATGCGGCATTGGCGGGTAAACTCGTTGAAATTGCGCATCGCGCCCGCAATCTCAAGGGGCACGGCATCGACGAAGGGATTTCTACCCGTCTTTTGGTGTATGGTGCCATGATGATCAATCAGGGGATTAATCCGGTTGAGGCCGCCAAAATGGCGATGGTTCGTCCGCTGTCTGATGACGCTGATATTCGGGCGACATTGGATGCTGCGGTTGAAATGATTCTCGGGTAGGGCGTTCGCCATGACCCTGACACCAGAAGCACTGAAATGGCGGGCACGGCTTAATTGCACCGTTTCCAAAGTTGATAGCATTTTTGAAGCCGCTTTATCGCGGGCCCAAGAAACAATGAATGACGATGCGCTCGCCACTTGGCTGGAAGGCGCCGATAAGGTTTGTGCGCTTGGGCGGGGCACCGAACTGGTTTTGATATTCCTCGATGAAATGCCCGAGGTGGTGCGTCATTCAGATGTCGATATTATCCCCGAGGTGGCCGATCTTGCTGCGTTTTTGTCGGCTGAGGCCGTAAGAGGGTCGATAAATCCGTTTTTGGCAACCTTGCCCATCGTTGCGCGCCGCCTTGATAATGCAACATCATTGCGTCGCTGGTTGCATCTAATCCGCACGATGGTCGCCGATGCCAAGGAAGGCACCAAGCCACTGTTGGAACGCGCTCCGTTTTTGTTTGCGCAACTTGGATTGAAAAGCGTCGAAAACTGGATTCTCTATGGTATTCGGGTTTACCGCGACCACCCGCACCGGTTGCCGGACTATTTTGGCCTGCAAAGCGCGGATGCCAAGGCGATGTTGGTCAAAGAACGCAATGGCACATTGTTCATGGATGCCGAACGCCAACTTCATATGTTTCAACGCGCGTTCTGGGATCACGACACCGATTTTCATGCCTATTCCGAGGCATTTGAAACAGCGCGCAAACCACGCCCACATCTTGATAAGCTGGGGATCCATCTACCCGACGTTTATGAGGATATTGGCGATATAACCGGCATAAAACGCTATCGCGCGCTGATTGCCCATATGGCGGCGCATCAAACATGGTCCACGCCGTTTCTGGCCGATAATTTTAGTGTGTTTCAACATATCGCAATCGAGGTATTCGAGGATTCCCGCGTTGAATATCTGGCGATGCAGAAATATCCCGGCCTGCGTCCGTTGTGGATTTCATTGCATCCGGCCCCCAAACCGGGTGGTTGCCCCGAGGGATGGTCCTGTATCCGGCATCACCTTGCGATGCTGTCTTATGCGATACTCAATCCTGATCACAATTATTCAGATCCGGCATTGTTGGAATATGTCGGGCTGTTCCATGACCGGATGGACCAGGATTCGGCAGACCGGCAATCGTCAATTGATCTTGGCGTGGGCTGGTTGCGCGACAATCACGAACATGATTTTCGCAAACCCAATGTCTGGTTCGAAGATACCGAAGTCGGGTATCGGGATGACAATCGCTATCTTTGGCATTTTCTGGAAGAAGCCGAAGAAGAAGAAGATTTCCATTCCGATCATGGCGCGGCGCGGCGCAATCAGGATCAGGACGAAGACGGGTTACTGCCGCCACGGTTTTATCCTGAATGGGATTATCAATTGCAGAACTATCGCCCTGATTGGGTGACAGTTTACGAGACATTGCAACAACAGGGCAGTGCCGGTGATATTGATCGCCTGTTGGAAAAACATCAACGTCTCGCCAAGCAGCTCAAACAAATTGTGGATCTGCTAAAACCGCAACAGCGCCGCCGTGTCCGGTATCAACAAGAGGGTGACGATCTTGATCTTGATGTCGCAATCCGTGCCGCGATTGATTATCGTATCGGTTCGACACCTGATACCCGCATCCAGCAAAGCCACGTCAAAGATGGCCGTGATATTGCGGTGATGTTGCTGCTTGATCTGTCGGAATCGGTGAACGAAGTGCCCAAAGGGGCGGATGCGACGATCCTGCAACTTTCGCAAGAAGCATCGGCATTATTGGCCACCGCAGTTGAGGCATTGGGTGATCCATTCGCCATTGCGGGGTTTTCGTCGAATACGCGGCACGAGGTGAATTATTCACATTTCAAGGGCTTCAAAGAACCATGGGGGGACATCCCCAAGGCGCGTTTGGCGGCGATGAAAGGCGGATTTTCCACCCGCATGGGGGCGGCCATTCGCCATGCGGGCCGGCATCTGGAACAGCGCGGTGAAGAAAAGCGGCTGCTTCTGGTTTTGACCGATGGCAAGCCCCATGATATTGATGTCGCCGACCCGCAATATCTTCCGAAAGATACCCAACTCGCCGTTGGAGAATTGGACAGCAAGGGCATCACAACCTATTGTATTAGCCTTGATCCGGATGCCGACGATTATGTTTCCGATATTTTCGGGCGCAACAATTTTACGGTGATCGACCGTGTCGAAAGCCTACCGGAGAAATTGCCAAAATTGTTTATGTCACTGACGCGTTAGTTGGGTCAATTGATCCCAATCGAATTGGGTCAAATACCGCCAGATTTCTTCGGTAAACTGTGGAAACGGGGTTTTTTCGCGCATAAGAAGAAAAACCTGACGGTGTTCTGGAAGGTCTGCGATCTGGCGAAATATCAATTCGGAACTTTCGATTTTGACAACGGTTTTTGGTAAAACAGTCACCCAGCGACCTGTCCTAACCATCGCAGTAAGGGACATCGTATTATGCACAGCCAGCTTGGATTCTATGGTCGCGCTGTGGAATGACGGGTTTTTGATCAAGCTGGACAAGGCGTTGGTAATAAAATTGACCGTGGAAATATCGCGGATCGTCGGGCGTTGTTTTTGGCGGGCCAAAGGGTGTGTAGGGGCACAAATCAGGCCGAATTGGTCACTAAAAAGATGTGCTTGGCGAATACCATTCAGAGAATGTTTGCCGGACACAATCCCGATATCCGCCTGCCCCCGCAGCAACGCATCAATCACTTGCTGTGTATCGCTATCGCGAAGTTCGATACGGAGACCGGGATTGTGTTTGGTCAAAATTTCGATCGTCGCCGGAAAAACAAGGCTTGCGACCGAAGGGATCGACGCAATTCGGATCAACCCTTGTGGCGAATTGGCCGATGACTGGATGGCCTTCACAGTATAATCGAACTGTCGCAACTGGGTTTGTGCCAACTCGAAAACATGTGCGCCCAAGGGTGTAAGGCGGTTTTTCCGGTCGCTTTCAAACAACCGTTTTCCGAGATTTTCTTCAAGTAATTTCAGTGTCATAGAAATTGCCGATTGAGTCTTGCCCAAGCGGGTTGCCGCATCCGTCAGGTTGCCGGTTTGCGCCACGGTTACAAAACAGCGCAGCATCTCAGTTTTGATGGCCACTTCAATTTCCCTGAAATAATGTTCAGAAATATGAATTTGACTTATATTTGCGCAAGAGTCCATCTTATTGAAACCTCGCAAATTTGCATAGGAGATCCCGTTTGATGCGTATTGATGGCCTGCAATATGCCAATTGGTGCGAAAAACAGTTCCGCCAGATGCGGGATGGTGATGTTGATGCGGTGCATGTGACGATTGCCTATCACGAGGATTTTCGTGAAACCGTTTTGAATTTTGAAAAATGGAACCGATGGTTTGAACAATTTCCGGATCTGATTATCAAGGGCCATCAGGCAAGCGATATCGACCTCGCGCGTGACACCGGACGCACCGCGATTTTTTTCGGCTTTCAGAACCCAAGCCCGATTGAATCCGATATTGGTCTTGTCGAAATTCTGCACACTCTTGGCGCGCGCTTTATGCAGCTAACTTATAACAACCAATCCCTGCTGGCGACGGGGTGTTATGAATCGGAAGATACAGGAATTACCCGCATGGGTCGGCAGGTTATCAAGGAAATGAACCGCGTTGGAATGGTCATAGACATGAGCCACTCTGCCGACCGTTCAACGATTGAGGCCGCCGAGATTTCCGAGCGACCAATCGCGATCACCCATGCAAATCCTTATGATTGGTCACCGGCCCTGCGCAACAAACGCGATGATGTTATTCGGGCGGTCACTGAAAATGGCGGAATGTTGGGGTTTTCAATCTATCCACACCATCTTCAGGGGAAATCCGGCTGCACGGTTGAAAATTTTTGCGAAATGATAGCCCGCACTGCGGAAAAATATGGCGCGGCGCAATTGGGAATCGGGTCCGACCTATGTCAGGATCAACCCGATAGCGTGGTGGAATGGATGCGCACGGGGCGCTGGACCAAGGAAATCGATTTTGGCGAAGGGTCTGCGGATGCGCCGGGATTTCCCGAGATGCCGACATGGTTCCGGGATAATCGTGATTTTGGAAATATCGAAAACGGGCTGCGGGCAACAGGGCTGAGTGACGCCGAGGTCGCCGGTATTATGGGCGGCAACTGGTATAGGTTCTTTACCGAAAACTTTGGCCCATTGGAATGACAAACATGCGAGGTTCCGCGCCGACACAAATCCCTTTAAGAGAGCCAAACAAGGTCATGCGCCTCGCGCGGCTTGGGTCTATGCACCAATGCCGTCTAAGTTTTATGCGGGTTCTCACGCGGCGCATGGCGCGCGAGGGTTGGACGTTCTCGCGTCCGGTTTTTACCTTCGACGCCAAAGGTGTTGGGCATGCGGTCTATACCGCGCAGGGACCGGAGCGCGCTTATTCTCTGGTGGCATTTGGTCATGATCTGGCCCCTGAAATGCGCTCTGATCGGGTGATTGCGACCGCTTGGGATGCCACATTTACCTTGTTTGACGGGGTGCCGACATCGCAGGATATCGACCGCCTGTCTAAAAACATACCCTTGCAAGAGGCCGGGCGCGTCACTGAAACGGAGATTTCTGTTTCCCGCGCGAACCGCTCGGTGCGCCTATGGGACCATTTTGTAAATGCACTGTCGCAGGGCCAACAGCCGGATACAGATATGATCGAGGCCGTCGGGTATCTAATGCGAACGACGGCTGTTTACGGGTCCGGCAAATTGGGCGCGGCCGATTATGAAACCATCGCGGCGCGTCCGGAAATGAAGGTTCCGTTTCAGGCCGAGATGCTATCGGTTTTTCTAACCCGCACCTTTGTGCGCGATTTGGTGAATCATATGGCCCATGCCAAAGGCGGTGAAAGGGCGGTAAAAATGGATACCGGTATTGCAAGGCGTCTTGGGATTGGCAATTCTACCGGTCTTGGATTGGCGCCGTATATCGTCAACCATTCAAATTTGTTCAATAACTGGATAATGGCACGGGAAGATGCAATTGCCCGTGTGCGATCGGTTGAAATAGCCACACCAACGCATGTGGCCACGTTTCGGAAACTGTTGCGCCGCTCCGAAATATCTATTGCAAACTGGACCTCGCAACACCCGATCCAGATCAAAAAACTGGCTAGTTTGCGGCGTGATCTAAATATGGTGAAAGAGTTCGTCGAGCGGGATGATTTGCACGACAATTTCCCGTGGAACCGGCTTTTGGACTGGTCCGATGCCGTGTTGGGCCTTGAGGGGCAGGAAATGATCGCCTCGCTGATCCTGGAGCCTTACGGAGATCTCGTAGATGAATTGGCCGAGAACATGGCCGATTCCAACCAAGACGCGTTTTGCATTGATGGTCGCATGACGATTGCGCAGGTGCGCGGTCAGATCGAGGCAGGTTTTGGCTGGGCGTTGGGTCTGGATTGGGCGGCTCCTGAAAACTGTGCCCGCGTTTGGTATGTTTCTGAAGAAAAGCTCGAGCCGCGCCTTGGCGAACGGGCCAAAGAAGCGATTGAACCCTATGAACAACCCTTGGCGCCGGCACGTGATGCGACCGCCGCCCATGTTGCAATGGCGCAATGGGACGACGAAAAACCAATAGCAGAATTTCTATTACGTCATCCCGAACACCGTCACACCATGCGTCGCGCGCAATACAGCATCACCGCGCCCTATGGCGAGATTCAGGACAATACCATCGCCGCCGATATGCTTCCGATTGATTTCCTGCGGGTTAAACTGGCGTTTTTCGGGGCTATTCACTTTGACCCGCGTTCGGATCGTTGGGTGCGGATCTGTATGTTTGCCAACGCGCCATATCCCGAAGAATTGACCCAAACCAATGGCGATTTCTGGGTCTATCCAGAGGATAAAGCATGCGTTTTGCACTAAACGAAGTGGATGCAATCGCGAAGAAAGCCACCCGTGGTGCGGGGTATAGTTGGGGCATGGCCGAAGAAGCGGGCAAGGCCGTTCGTTGGTTATGTGCAAACGGGGTTGATGGGTCCCGAGCGCTTCTATCGGTGTTGACGGTTGCAGATAATTCCAGCCCGGCGCAGATGGCACCGACGGGTGTCGTTGGTGACTGGCGATCCGAAGGCGGTGTGATGTGCCCGTTGATGGCCGGTGCTACCTTTTCAGATTTTGCAGGTGTTGGATATGCCGACGAGGTATGCATTTTGAATGTGGTGTCGCCGGTGGTGCTTTTGCCGTTTGTGGCAATGGCCGCACGCCAATTGGGGCAGGTGTTGACTGTCCAATGGGCAGGGGTTTTGGCGACAACCGATGGCCATGTAGTAAGTCTTGATAGGGCGGAAAATTCCGATTGCTGGACTGTTGCCAAATCTGTCACCATTCGGGTCGGCGGTCAGATAGGTCAGAAGATGCCGAAACATACCCGCGCGGAACCAAAAGATGCGGATTGGAAAACCCTAAGCCGTTTTGCCCACCGAACCTATGCGCCAGCATCCAGTGAATCGCGCATTAAGGGCGCAGGTGCGGGGCTTTCTGACAATGACTGAAAAGAGAATGACATGATCGAAACCAAAACTCTGACGTTAAACCAGATTGAAGATATTGCTTTTAACGCGCTTGTGGCCGCCGGGACATCGGAACAAAATGCCCGCCCGCTTGCCATTGCAACCGCGGCGACCGAGGCCGATGGCGTGGCGAGCCATGGATTGGCCTATATCCCGATTTATTGTGAGCATGTGGGCTGTGGCAAGGTAGACGGGCAGGCAAAACCGGTTCTTGTGCAACCGGGGCCAAGCGTTGTTACGGTGGATGCGGCCACCGGATTTGCCCATGCAGCGATTGATATGGGATTTCAGAAATTGATCCCTCTGGCGCGTCAACAAGGTGTGGCCGTGTTGGCCATCAACAACAGCTATAATTGCGGTGTGTTGGGGTATCACACCTATCGGTTGGCAAATGCAGGGTTGTTGGGGATCGGTTTTACCAATGCGCCCGCTTCGATTGCGCCATCGGGCGGGGCCAAACCCGTGGTCGGCACCAACCCGATTTCGATCGCGGCACCGGGACCTGATGGGGAACCGTTGGTTCTAATTGACCAAAGCGCCAGCACAATCGCCAAAAGCGAAGTGATGAAACATGCCCGCGAAGATCGTGCAATACCCGTTGGCTGGGCGCTGGACAGTGACGGCAATCCGACCACAGACCCCAATGTCGGTTTGCGCGGCTCAATGGCGCCGTCGGGTGGATACAAAGGCGTTGGTATTGCCATGATGGTTGAAATTATGGCTGCCGCAATGACCGGCGCATCCTTGGGTATCGACGCATCTCCGTTTTCGGGAACCGTTGGTGGGCCACCTAAAACGGGTCAGTTTTTTATTGCGATTGATCCGGCCGTGACGTCTGGCGGTGCATTTGCCGAACGTATGGGGGTCTTGGTTGATACGGTTCGCAGTCAGGTTGGGGCACATCTTCCGGGTGACGGACGACGCGCCATGCGGCGCAATGCAAAAGAAAACGGTGTGGCGGTAAATGTAGCCACCCTGGATCGCATTGGGGCAATCCATAAATAACGCCTGATGCCCACGTGTTGGAATTTTGACAGGTTGGCGGGGCACTCGTGTTGTGCCTCTGCGCGTTTTGCAAAAAGTCTGATAGTTGTGTGCACAGTATGGTTTGGCGAAATTGCAGAAGCATTTCCATACATCGCGTTTTGCCACTGGGCCGAGATCGTCATTATTATTGCTTAGTATTCGATAGATTTTTGATGGTTACCCCGGTCTTCGCCCATCATCAAAACGTCTTCGACCCTAAATCAGGGAATCATCACGGCATCCAAATTTTGAAAAACTTTGCGATAGTGTTTCTATAAACTCATCGAGCGGCGAAACAGCGCCAGACTGGCACCAAAGAACGCCGCCCCCAGACCCGCCATCAGCGCCAGTTGCGGCCAGACAGTGTCAATGCCCGCCCCCCGGAACACCACCGCCTTGGCAAAGGCAAGAAAGTGCCGCGAGGGTAGAATGTTGGTCAGTTTACGCACGACATCGGGCTGGCTTTCGATCGCGCCCATACCGCCGGACAGCATGATAATCGGGATGATGATCATAATCACCAGCAGCGCGAATTGCGCCATGCTGCGGGCCAATGTGCCCATCAGCATGCCAATCGCCGCCGCCGCCGCCAGATAGGTCGCCGTGCCAAACAACAACAACGGAATCGAACCGGTGACCGGCACCTTCAGCACCCCCTGCACCACGAACATCAACGACAGGGTAAAGGCCACCAGCACCACCACGATATGAGCTATTGTCGAGTCTGGTGTTTGAGGCTTGTCGGTCATGCGGCGATCTGGTCGGGGTTTGTGGTTTCAATTCCGTC
>JAUZRV010000127.1 GCA_030950105.1 Rhodobacterales bacterium
TTGAAAAGACTGGAAGATGCGTCAGAGAATGGGTTGCCGCCCGCAATCAGTTCGCTATTCTATATCCCGAACGGTTCAACAGATGACCCGTGAAAACCGCATGGGCTAAACCCCATACACAGAGTTTCGGATACTCCCGTCGATGGGTTGTCGAACGCACATTTGCATGGCTCAACCGTTGCCGCAGATTGGCCAAAGATTGGGAGAAATCAATCGATAGTTCAAAGGCATGGATACTCATCGCCCACATTCGAACTCTCACAAGGAGGATCGCAAAGCACTGACATCAATCATAAAGTATTGAATCAGCCTCTAAGGTGAAAAATCTCAGCCACAAGATCATGACGTCTCAGGGTCACGCGGAACAGAAACTTGACCCCGGTCATGGTCTGGTTGCGCGTGCCGATGCAGGGCCCGCTCTCAATCAGATGCTGTTGGAAATACTTCACATCGTCTGGCGTGGCAGTCTCTGGTGAGCGCCCGAGCCAGGCCGCAAAACGCTTACAGGCGCGCAGGTGACTGGTTCTGGGATGCAGGGCCGAGATTGCGCCCCGTCATATCCGCGATCATGCGCGCACGAAGGGGCGTCATTGGTGTCGGTTGTTGAATGTTCATGGGAATACCCTCTGTCAAGCGAGGCAAAATCACCTCGACCAACAGCACACACCCAACTTCACAAAACGCGAAACATATTCCTAAAGACCGCAACAGCCAACACAAGCGCCTTATCGCGAAGCGATTTAGTGCTCGGGCCATTTTTGGACCTTGATAATTTCCTGTATTGTTTGACCGCCGGTCGCCCGAAATATACGCCGTCTGCTGTTTTGTATTGCGTACAATCACGATCCGCTTGCTGCGGCAACAGCCGGTATTTTGACAGCTACGGTAAGAAGCACGCTCTCCCAAGGGTCGTCATCAATTGCCGATACCAAATCAAACGGGTGCATCAATTCGCAATATTGCTCCGATTTTCGCCCCCAACCGGATCGCGCAAATCGAAACGCTTCCTGCCTCTGATAGACCTAAAAACCACGCGTGCCTCTTTGAAAAGGGCGTTTTATCCCGAAAAACGGTTTCGGCTGCAACGCGTTCCGTCACGTCTCGCCGATGACTGCGCCCGGATTCATGATGCCATTTGGGTCAAAAACCGACTTGACCCCCTGCATCATGGCTATTTTAACGGGATCGCCATAGCGCATCAAATCCTTCGCCTTAAGCCGCCCAACACCGTGTTCGGCACTAAACGAGCCGCCCGTTTCCGCCACCAGATCATGCACCACCTGCGCAATTTTTGCGCGCAATTCCGTTGGATAATCGGTGCGCTGGCGCCCCTCGACCGGGAACACATTATAATGCAAATTACCGTCACCCAAATGGCCGAAACAGTTGATCCGAAAACCGCCAAGTCGCGCAACCGCCACGCCTGCACGCGTGATAAATCCGGCAATTTCGCCCAAAGGCACGGAAATATCATGACTCGACAGCGACCCCACCCGCCGGTTGGCCTCGGGGATGGATTCGCGGATATTCCAGAACGCATCCGCCTGCGACTGTGACTGTGCTATCACCCCGTCTTGCGCCGCGCCCGCCGTCACCGCTGCCTCAAATAGCGCGCCAAGGGCGCCGTCAGCGTCTTGTCCCTGTGCCAATCCAACCTCGATCAATACCATCCATTCTGGAATGTTTTTAAAGGGTTGGCGCACCTGTGGCCCGACCTCTTGCAAAAATCGCAACCCTTGTGCGTGGATCAATTCAAAGGCGCTCACCGCCTCGCCGATCTGATCCCGCGCCATGCCAAGTAACGCAAGCGCGGCCTCTGGTCCCGTCACCGTCATCAACGCAACACCGGTCACTGCGGGGCGCGGAAATAATTTCAACGCCGCCGCCGTGATCACGCCAAGCGTGCCCTCGGAACCGATCATCAAATTGCGGACATCATAACCGGTGTTGTCTTTGCGCAACCGCGTCAACCCGTTCCAGATCCGCCCATCCGGCAGAACCACCTCAAGCCCGAGGCACAGATCGCGTGCATTGCCATAACGCAGCACATTCACTCCGCCGGCATTGGTCGCCAGATTGCCACCGATACGCGCCGATCCCTGGCTGGCAATCGACAGCGGGAACAACCGATCCACCGTTTCGGCGGCGGCCCGCACATCGGCCAAAATTGCGCCCGCCTCAACAATCATCACATTTTCATCTGGATAGAGCGCGCGAATTTTGGTCATCCGCTCCAACGACAACACAATCGGCACGGGCTGTGGCTTGGCCATCACCTGCCCGCCCACCAATCCGGTGCCACCACCATAGGGCACCACGGCCACGCGGGCCTGATTGGCCAATGTCATCACCTGCGCGACCTCATCCACCGTTTCGGGCGCGACAATCACTGCCGCCTGCCCTTGCCAACGGCCACGGGGTTCTTCCAGATATCGCGCTTGCACTGGGCGCACGGCACGATCTGGCAACACCGCCCGCAACCGATCAACAAAAGTGTCATCAGCCGGTTTTAACGCCATATCACTCTCCTTCAAAAGCGCCGAACACAGTTCAGCCAACCGTGGTGCGCCCGCGCCGATCCATCCGCAACGACGCATATAACACATGATTGCTCCAACGCCCGTTGATCTGCAAATAACTCTGCGCCACGCCTTCGTATTTGAATCCGCATTTTTCCAGAACCCCGCGTGATGCGCTATTTTCCGGCAAGCACGCCGCCTCGACACGGCTTATATCCAGCCGCTCAAACGCGTGATGCACCAATGCGGTAATTGCCTCGCGCATATACCCCGACCGCGCGTGGGTTTCGCCAATCCAATATCCCAGCGTTCCGGTTTGCGACGGTCCACGGCGAATATTATCAAGGGTGATCGCCCCCAACAGAGCCTTGTCTTCGCGCCGAAATAGAAACAACGGCACCGCTGTGCCACCGGACACCGCGCGATTTGACCAATATACCCGATTAGCAAACCCCTTGCGAGACAGATGATCCCTGGACCAATCCGGCTCCCACTGACGCAGAAAATCCTCGCTTGCCCGACGCAATGCCACCCATGCCCGAAAGTCCGAATGGATCGGCGGGCGCATGGTCATACGCTCGGTTTCGATCCGGAGTTTTCGCCGTGAAAGCAACATTCGACTTCTATCCTTGCCGCCGTTTTTGCAAATCATCCAATGTCGGCGCGCCGCTCACCGGACCATAAAGCGCCATAACAGCCGGCGCGTTGGCAATGATATTTGCGCCGAAATCCTTGACGTCGCCGGTGGTCACCGCATCAATCCGCGCCACCACTTCATCAAGATCGGGCACCCGCCCCCAGACCTGAATCATCCGCGCCAATCGCTCGGCCCGCGAACCGGGACTTTCCAATCCCATCAACAGGCCGGCCTTCATTTGCGTGCGTGCCCGTGCCACTTCCTGCGCACTCATATCATGGGCCGCGCGCTTCATCTCGTCGATGGTAATTTCCGCCAATTCGCCGACCTGTTCGCCCGAGGTGCCCGCATAAATCGTCACCATACCGCTGTCCTGATAGGCGCCGGCCGAGGCAAATATCGAATAACACAGCCCCCGTTTTTCGCGCACTTCCTGAAACAGGCGCGACGACATGCCCCCGCCCAAGGTCGATGCATAAACCTGTGCGGTATAGATCGCGGTATCGTGGTAATCCGGTCCCTCGAATGCCAGTGCAAAATGCGCCTGTTCAAGGGGTTTTTCGACCCGCACCTCGCCGCCGACAAAATCGGCAGGCACCAATACCGGCGTCTCGACCGCTTCCATGTCGCCAAACAGATCTTCGGCCATCGCCACCAAGGCGGCGTGATCCACGGCCCCCGCTGCGGCCAAAATCATCTGCCCCGGCCCGTAATGCTGGGCCACAAATCCCGCAAGATCATCGCGCCCAAAGGCCCTTACCCGTTCGGCAGGTCCCAAAATCGCACGGCCAAGCGGCTGTTTAGGATAGGCTTTTTCCTGCAACCAGTCAAAAATAACATCATCTGGCGTGTCCAGCGCCTGCCCGATTTCCTGCAAAATTACCCCGCGCTCGACCTCGATTTCATCTTGGTCAAACGCCGGATTACGCAGGATATCGGCGATCACATCCAACGCCAGCGGCACATCATTTTGCAAAACCCGCGCATAATACGCCGTCACTTCGCGGCTGGTGTAGGCGTTGAGATATCCGCCAACATCCTCAATCGCCTCGGCGATTTGCAACGATGTGCGCCGCGCCGTGCCCTTGAACGCCATATGTTCAAGAAAATGCGCAATGCCGTTTTGCTCGATCCGTTCAGAACGTGCGCCGGACGTCACCCATATCCCGATAGAGGCCGACAACAGCCCCGGCATCTGCTCGGTGACAATGCGAAACCCGTTTTTCAGGGTGTGTAGTTCTACTGTCACTTGCCAATGCGTCCTTTTACCAGCGCTTCAATCGCGCCGAGATCGTTTTCAATATCCGTCAGCCGTTCGTCGCGCCCAAACAGGCCTGCCATATGCGGGGGCAATTGCGGATGCACGCCGGTTGCCGCCTCGACCGCCGCCGGAAATTTCGCCGGATGCGCGGTCGCCAATGTGATCATCGGCGTTGATGTGCTGCGCATGTCATTGGCAATTTTCACCGCCACCGCGCTATGCGGGCACAGCAATTCACCGGTGCGTTCCAACATCGTCTTGATGGTTTCGCTGGTTTCACCCTCGGACACCCGACCGCTGGTGAACTGCTCTTGCAAATACTGCAACGCGCCTTGCGAAACAGTAAAACCACCCGATTTCAATTCTTCCATGACCTGCGATACCGCCGTGCCATCACGACCATAGGCGTCAAACAACACCCGTTCAAAATTCGATGATACCTGAATATCCATCGACGGGCTGATGCTTGGCACCACGCCATCGGGGCGATATTCGCCGCTGCTGATACAGCGGTGCAGGATATCGTTCTGGTTGGTAGCCACCACCAGTTGATCAATCGGCAGGCCCATTTTGCGCGCGATATAGCCGGCAAAAATATCTCCGAAATTGCCGGTGGGCACGGTGAACGACACCTTACGATGCGGCGCACCAAGCGACACAGCGGACGTGAAATAATATACAACCTGCGCCAGAACCCGCGCCCAATTGATCGAATTCACCCCCGCCAAACGCACGCCATCACGAAATTCGAAATCGTTGAACATGTCCTTGAGCCGCGCCTGACAATCGTCAAAATCGCCGGTCATCGCCAAGGCATGCACGTTTGTTTCCGTCGGTGTGGTCATCTGGCGACGCTGCACCTCGGACACCCGCCCGCGCGGAAACAGGATAAATACATCGACATTATCAAGGCCCTTGAACGCCTCGATCGCCGCCGATCCGGTATCGCCAGATGTCGCGCCCACGATTGTCACCCGTTCGCCTGACCGCTTTAGAGACGCCTGAAACAACTGCCCGATGAGTTGCATGGCGAAATCCTTGAACGCCAAGGTCGGCCCGTGAAACAGCTCTAACAGAAAATGCCCCTCGGCCAGTTGCACCAATGGCGCGCGGGCATCGTGTTTGAACCCTGCATAGGCGCGCGTAATGATGTCCTGAAATTCGGCATCGGTAAAAGCGTCGCCAATAAACGGGCGCATCACCCGAAACGCCACTTCTTCATAAGAAAGCCCCGCCAGCGCCGCGATATCGCCCGGCGCCATTTGCGGAATGTCCTGTGGCACATAAAGTCCGCCATCACGCGCCAGTCCGCTCAACATCGCCTGTTCGAAATTAAGCGCCGGAGGGGTGCCGCGGGTCGAAATATACTGCACTTTGTTTAGCCTTTTCCAGATTGGCGGTTTCGCCAGATAAGAGAGCCCGACATGGCCAGCCAGACAATGGCCAACGAATACCAGGTGATCGCATAGTTCAAGTGGTCATTGGGGATTCCGGTGATCGACACCGGCAAGGGTGTTACATTTGTGCCTGTCTCGCTGGATTTTCGCGCTACAATCAACAATGGCTCGGTCCCAAGATGCGCCGCCATTGCGCCTACATCGCGGGCAAACCACAGGTTTTTCGCTATATCTGGCGCGGGGGTATAACTGTCAATTTCGTCCGGCCAATGTAGATTTCCGGTGATGGTGATGTTTTGCGCTGCGCCCACATCCGTCTCTTTGCCAACCCGCACAAATCCGCGATCCACCATAACCCTGCGGCCCCCGGTCTCGAACGCGCTTATCATCCGGTACCCGGCCCCGATATTTTTCTGGCTGACCAAAACCCGGATCGAGGTGCCAACCAGATCGCCGGTGGCCGCGACAGGTAAATATTGCGCAATTTCAGGATCCGGTTCTGTCGGCAAAGACACCGGCGGGGCGGCAATGCGGGCATTGATATCGGCCAAAACCTCTTGTTTCCAGGTCAGGCGCTGCACTTGCCATGTGCCAAGCCAGATCAAAACCCCGGCACCTGCAAGACCAAAGATCAGAGGAAATAGAAAACGGCGCAATGGGTAGCTCCTGTAAAACGGAAAAGCGCGCACAAGATGCGCGCGCTTTGCTTTATGCGTTTTGTTTGCGGTTTTTCAACCGAAAACGTTAGGCTCCCCAGATATACACAGCAGCAAACAGGAACAGCCATACAACATCAACAAAGTGCCAATACCACGCCGCCGCTTCAAACCCGATATGATTTTTCTGCGTAAAATGCCCCGCGTTCAAACGCATCAGACAGATAAACAAGAAGATCGTGCCGACCAGAACGTGGAAACCGTGGAAGCCCGTCGCCATAAAGAAGTTGGCCCCGTAAATATTACCCGAGAAGCCAAACGTTGCGTGGCTATATTCATAGATTTGCAAAACTGTGAAAAACGCGCCCAGAACGATGGCTATAATAAGGCCCCATTTCATATCTTTGCGGTTATTTTCATGGACCAGCGCGTGGTGCGCCCATGTGGCGGCCGTCCCCGACAACAGCAAGATCAACGTATTGATCAGCGGCAGATGCCACGGATCAAACGTCTCGATGCCTACAGGAGGCCAAACCCCGTCCACCAGCGGGCTATCTGGTCCCATCGGATACATCGCGTGTTTGAAAAAGCTCCAGAACCAGGCGGCAAAGAACATGACTTCCGACATGATAAAGAAGATCACGCCATAACGTAGGCCGATTTGCACCACCGGCGTGTGATCGCCCACATGGCTTTCTTCAACGACTTCCGACCACCAGCCAAACATGACATAGAGGACACCGGCAAGGCCGATGAGCATCAGCCAAGGACCGCTGTCATGGAAATAGAGAACCGCCCCGAAGAACAAGATAAATCCGGATAGCGCGCCCAAAAGCGGCCAGACGGACGGGGTTAGAATATGGTAGTCATGGTTTTTTTCGTGCGCCATCATGTTTCCCTCGTCGGCAGGCTTAGTTTAGGTTTGTTGTTGATGATGTGCTCAGGGATGCCTGAACCTCGGGCACATCAATTTCGTAAAACGTATAAGAAAGCGTAATCACACGCGTATATTTTGCGTCCCGATCGGTGGTAATTTCAGGATCCACATAGAACGTCACCGGCATTTCCACCCGCTCACCCGGTTGCAACACCTGTTCGGTGAAACAAAAGCAGTCGATCTTGGTAAAGAAATTTCCGGCCTCGTATGGCGTGACATTATAACTCGCCGATCCGGCAATCACCCGATCAGTGGGATTATAGGCCTCGTAAAACGCAAGACCCGTTTCGCCAATGCGCAGTTCCATTTCGCGTTGCAGCGGTTTGAACTCCCACGCCATTTCGCGGTCTTTGCTGGCGTCAAAACGCACCTTGATCGTGTCTTCCAGGATCGTATCCGATCCAGAAGATGCGGTATTTGTCACCCCGCCAAAGCCGGTAACCTTGCAAAACCAATTGTAAAACGGCACTGACGCCCAGGCCAATCCGCCCATCAAAACAACAACACTGGCGGTTTGCGCCACGGTTTTCATTTTCGGGTCCATCGCCATTACTGTGATACCTCGTTTTGGGATACCGACTGGGGTGCTGGTTGAATTGCCAAATCTCCGCTTGTGACTTTGGCAATGGTCAACCCAAACACCAGCGCCACAAAGCTACCCAGCACCACACCAAGCCCGACATTGCGGCCAAACCGGCGTTTGTGCAATTCATGTTCTTCGCGAAAACTCATGGTGTTACCACCCTCCAATGCCATAAGGAGCGAGCGCGGCTTGCGCCATAATCGCACCGAAATGACCAAATAGATAAAACAGCGACAGCGCGAAAAATTTCTTTTCAACGCGGTATTTATCAGCCACCGCCGCGTCTTCCGACCGGCGCCAAATGCGGAACGCCCCGATCAGGAATAGCGCATTCAATACCACCGCGACCGCGAGGTAAATCGGCCCGCCAATCGAGGTAAATCCGGCCCCAATCGCAATCGGAGCCAATACCAGAGTATAGGCCAGAATATGATTGCGGGTCACGCGCCGCCCGTGGGTCACAGTCAACATCGGAACACCGGCTTTTTCATAATCGGAATTCATGAACAGGCAAAGCGCCCAGAAATGCGGCGGTGTCCAGACGAAAATAATTGCGAACATCAACACCGATTCGACGCTAACACCGCCCGTGGCTACGGCCCAGCCGATCATCGGAGGAAACGCGCCCGACGCGCCGCCAATCACAATATTTTGTGGCGTCCAGCGTTTGAGCCACATGGTGTAGATAACAACGTAGAAAAATATGGTGAACGCCAGCAGGCCGGCCGCCACGACATTCGACGCGAGCCACAACATCACAACCGCAAAAACCGAGAGCGTAATCCCGAGGGCTTTGGCCTCGTCCGCGCCAATCCGCCCCGAGGGCACCGGGCGCGATTTGGTCCGTTTCATCACCGCATCAATATCGGCATCCCACCACATATTAAGCGCGCCCGAGGCGCCACCACCGACCGCGATAAACAGGATTGACGCAAACCCGATCATCGGGTGCACCGCACCGGGTGCTGCCAGCAAACCAACAAACGCCGTAAACACCACCAGCGACATAACCCGCGGTTTCAGCAACGCGAAATAGTCGCCAAAACCGGCATCGCCATATCCGGCATCCACCGCTTTCGTATTGATGCTTGCGTCACTCATAATAGGATTTCATCGCCTGTCCGGGGTGGGTCAAATCTTGACATGGATCAAATCGGTGACACGCAATCGCACGTCACCGTTCTGGATTAACTTTAGTTGGAAGCAACCTTCATGCTTTCCGGCAGGATTGTGTATTGTTCATCCTCAATCGCCCCTTTGAGCCACGCATCATACACTTCCTGGCTTACCACTTTGACGGTGATCGGCATATAGGCGTGACTTTTCCCGCACAGTTCGGAACATTGACCGAAGTAAATGCCTTCACGCTCTGCCGAAAACCACAGTTGCGACAAACGTCCTGGAACCGCGTCTTGTTTGACCCCGAATGCCGGCATCGCCCAAGAGTGGATCACATCCGCGCCGGTCAATTGCATCACAACAACCTTGTTGACCGGAATAACAATCGCAGTGTCCGTCGCCAGCAGAAATTCATCCGGCGCATAGCCAAAATACTCAAGCTTGGCATTGGCAATTTCACCACGAATACCCGGGGTGCCCATCGGTTGATCCGGCCCCCAGCCATTGGCCTCGTCATCTATTTCATACGCTGCATCGAGCATAAAACTGTCGAAGTCAAACCCGTGATCCACATATTCGTAGCCCCAATACCATTGATATCCAGTCACTTTAATCGTGATATCGGCCTCTGGAATTTCCTGCGATTTGAACAGCACCGGAAGAGAGAACGAACCGATAAAAACCAAGATTACAATCGGCACGATGGTCCAGGCAATTTCAATCGGGGTATGGTGGGTAAACTTCGCCGGTATCGGGTTGTTTTTACGGCTAAAGCGGAAAATGATGTAGATGATCAATCCGGTGACGAAAATTGTAATAGCCGTGATGATAACCAGAATGAGCCAATCCAGAAACTGCAAATCCCGTGCAAGTTCGGTTGCGGCGGGTTGGAACCCGAAACCGCCGGGAATAGGTTTACCAACAGTTTCAAGCGCTTGCTGCGCCGTGGCAGGAAGGGCAAGGAAAATCGAAAATAAGGCCAGAAATTTCGTCATTAGTCGCATAGTTCACCCTGATCGGTTGCCGAATTTGTTCATTTTTTTGCAAGAGAATGCCCGAAATCGGACAATCCTTGCGGATTCGCATTGTGTTGTTGCCTTTAGAAACCATATTCTGACACACAGAACAAGAAATTCACTTGCGGCAAACGGACGCTTTTTTGACATAGATCAAAAAACGCCTAACTTTTGATTGACCTATGTCAATTATCTGCTGTTTGAAAGACAGGAACTGACCAAAAATGACAAATTCCCCATTTCGCCCGTTTGAAACGCTGCTTGCCCCGGAAAATGCGCTTAAATTGTTACAAAACGCCACTGACGGCGGGGATGACGGCGAATTGTTCATCGAACGCCGCCAAGGCGAGGCACTGGTTTTTGACGATGGCCGCATCAAAACCGCGAGCTATGACGCCTCCGAGGGGTTTGGCCTGCGCAGCGTCCACGGCGAAGTTACCGGATATGCCCATTCCACCGAGATTTCCGAATCCGCCCTCAACCGCGCCGTCGACACCGCGCGCCTTGCCATCGGCAACGGCGGCGGCACAATCGCCGACGCCCCCCAAGCCACCAACAAACGTCTCTATAGCGACCACAACCCGATCAGCGACGCAACTTTCGCCGTCAAGGTCGAAACCCTGCTCGAAATTGATGCCTTCCTGCGCGATCTTGACCAACGCGTGGTGCAAGTGTCCGCCACCATCGCCGCCTCGATTCAGGAAATCGAGATCATGCGCCCTGATGGCGCCACCCTGCGCGATGTGCGCCCGATGACCCGCGTAAATGTGTCGGTGATTGTCGAACAGGATGGCCGCCGCGAATCCGGCACGGCGGGCGGCGGTGGTCGTATCGCTCTCTCCGGTCTGCTTGATCCCGCCGATTGGCAAACCAAGGCCCGCGAGGCGTTGCGCATCGCTCTGGTCAATCTCTCCGCCGTGCCTGCCCCTGCCGGTGTGATGGATGTGGTGCTTGGCCCTGGATGGCCGGGGATTTTGTTGCACGAGGCCATCGGTCACGGGTTAGAGGGCGATTTCAACCGCAAAGGATCATCGGCTTTTGCCGGAATGTTAGGCGAACGCATCGCTGCCAAAGGGGTGACCGTTCTGGACGACGGCACCATCCCCGATCGTCGCGGCTCGATCACCATCGACGACGAAGGCACGCCGTCGGCCAAAAACACCCTGATCGAGGACGGCATATTGGTCGGCTATATGCAGGACCGCCAAAACGCCCGTTTGATGGGCGTCGCCCCCACCGGCAATGGCCGTCGCGAATCTTATGCCCACGCCCCGATGCCGCGCATGACCAACACCTATATGATGGGCGGCGATTCCGATCCCGCCGATATCGTTGCCGACTTGCAGGACGGCATCTATGCCGTCGGGTTCGGCGGCGGGCAGGTCGACATCACCAACGGCAAATTCGTGTTTTCCTGCACCGAAGCGTATCGCGTGCGAAACGGCGTCATCGGCGAAGCAGTCACCGGCGCCACATTAATCGGCGACGGCGCATCGGCCCTGCACCAAATCCGCGCGCTCGGCAACGACATGGCGCTTGATCCGGGCATGGGCAACTGCGGCAAAGCGGGCCAATGGGTCCCCGTCGGCGTCGGCCAACCCACGGTGATGATCGGCGGCCTAACTGTTGGCGGCTCGGCAACCTAGACCAAACGAGAACAGCGCCGGACCTCGGGGTGGTGCAAAGCGCCTCCCACTATCATTTTTGGTGGGAACCTCTCATGGATTGCGTTGCAATCCACTGCCGGTCAACGGGTCCGGCGCTGTTCGGGCAAAGAAGCCCGAACGGGACTACCTCAACCTAAATTGTCTCCGAAGCCCCAGCAAAAACAACAGGACAAAACCGGCTATGGTTTGCCCCCCTGCAACAACTATTTGTTCTGCATTTATGTAATCACCCTTTTCAAAATATACCCCGCGAAACCCAAAAAATGGGGCCATATTGGCAAGACACCACCCCATCGCAAGGTATAAGGTATCCCAGTCGGGCCATGCCCCGCCCTTTATCGGTTGCAACTTCACACTTGTCCCAAACAACCAAAGATATACCAACCACCCCGCTGGCCGTATCACCGAACTCCCATAATTCGACAGCTTCTCATAAAGCCAACAGGGTGATTCAGAGAAAGTGGGATTATCGTTCTGCCGCGATGATCTCGACTGCCTTTGCGCGGTTATCCTGTACGAGTTCAATCGCCCTGGTTGGTGATTTTGCGATGCGTTTGAGCAGGGTGATAGCGGCGCTGGT
>JAUZRV010000128.1 GCA_030950105.1 Rhodobacterales bacterium
TTCGCCAAGCAAGTCGTCAGCGTTTTGCACACCGTCAAGAAGTTGGTCTAATAAGTCCTTGGAAATTGTCATCGTTGTCATGCTCCTTTGTTGCAGAAGCATGGACCAAATTACTCATACACAGAAGATCGGACACTCTCCCCTGGAGCAAAGATGTTGCAACGCGCTGGAAGCGCGGGAACAAGGAAAAGCTTCGGCGCTTTTTCCAGGCCAGTTACGGGGCAAGAAGCTGGTCAAAAGAGCGCCTTGTCATTGCCCGCGTCGAGGCTTGCCGCCGCCGGTTTTTCCAGCGTTGCCAATAGCGCGCAACATGTGTCGGTGGCCATTGGTCAAATGGAGAGCGATGCCGGTAAAATTCTGACTGATGCCGAGGGTATGTCACTTTATACGTTTGACAAAGACAGCGCCGGAAAATCCGTCTGCAATGGCGAATGTGCGGTGAAATGGCCGCCTTTGATGGCGACAAAAAACACCAAATCCATGGGTGATTTTACAGTGATCAAACGCGCCGATGGCGGATATCAGTGGGCGCAAGACGGCAAGCCGCTTTATACGTGGTTCAAGGATACCGAAGCGGGCGACACAACCGGCGACGGCGTAAAAGGTGTTTGGCATCTTGCCCGTCCCTGATACGGAACCATTGACCTTGCATTTGGTGGCCCTGCAATCGCCGGGCCGCCACAGTATTGGATAAGATGAAACAGTTTCAAACCCAGTTACAAGCCTGTTTGCCGGATTTATGGCGCTATGCGTTTGCTCTTTGCCGTGATCGGACATTGGCCGATGATTTGGTGCAGGATTGCGCCGAACGCGCGTTGCGCAAGCAAGCGCTGTGGCAACAAGAAGGGGCGTTAAAGCCGTGGTTGATGAAATTGCTGCTTAATCTTTATCGCAACCAGATCCGCCATCAGAGCCGCAGGCCGCGCTTGGTGGCAATGGAGGACTTAACTGTTGAACCGGCGGCCATCGAGGCGCTCGAGGGCAAGTTGGCGTTGGCGCAAACGGCGCGTGCGATACAGGAACTGCCCGATGATCAACGCGAGGTGTTGTTGATGGTTGTGCTGGGCGGGGTGAGTTATAAGCAGGCAGCCGAGGCGCTTGATGTGCCAATGGGCACGTTGATGTCGCGGCTGGGCCGGGCGCGGGCCAAGTTGCGCGAGAGGATGGCGGATACTCCGCAAAAACAAACACCGCAAAAACAAAAAAGGGGGCGGAGATGAGCAAATCCGACATAGATGAGGCGCAACTCCATGCCTATGTTGACGGGCAGCTTGATGCGGCGGAATGTGACCGTGTCGAGGCGTTTCTGGCGGAAAATCCTGAGGCTGCGGCGCTAGTGGCCGAATGGGCGGCGCAAAACGCAGCGATTCAGGCGCTGTTTCCGGCTGCCGATCATGCGATTTCGTTGCCGTTTGTCGAGGATAGGGATGGGGCGCACCAAGGGTGGCATGTGCCATTGCGCGCGCTTGCGGCGTCGGTGGCGATTTTGGCGGTGGGCGTGGCATTGGGATGGGGCGGGCATCAGGTTTTGCGCCCGATAACGGCGTCAAGCGACGTGGTGGTGGCCGGTCTGGTGGATCAGGCGATTGCCGCGCATGTGGTGTTTGCCAGCGATACGGTGCGGCCAGTGGAAATTGGCGGTCAGGACGAGGCGCAATTGATCAAGTGGTTGTCGAACCGGTTGGGGCAAAAATTGACGGCACCGGATTTGCGGGTGCAGGGGTATGAATTGGTCGGCGGGCGGTTGTTGAGTTCAAGCAGCGGGCCGGCGGCGCAATTTATGTATGAAAACGATGCCGGCACGCGCATTACGGTGTTTGCCAGCCGGTCCCAAGGTAGCCGCATGGCCGAATTCAGTTACCAGCGCGGCACGTTTGCGGATGGATCAAAAGAGGTCGGCAGTTTTTATTGGCAAGACGAGGACCTGCAATATGCGGTGGTTGGCGATGCGCCGCGTGAGGACCTTAACCAGTTGGCTGTCGCGATTTATCGCGCGTTATCATAGTGTGATTTATCGCGCGCTGTCATGATGTGATTTATCGGGCAATTTCAGAGCGCTATTCAAGCGGTGCAAAAAACGCCAAAGATTTTCCGGTGACTTCGGCCCAGAGGCGGTCCCCGTAGGAAAAATGCTACCATTCATCCGGATAATTGATCAGGCCTTCCTGTGCGAGGGCGGTGGTCAATAGGGTGCGGCGGGCGCGAATTTTGCCGGATACCGGCGCATCTGTCGGGGTGAGGGCGGTAAATTCCTGCATTGTTGTGCCCATATCAAGGGGCGTGCGGTCGCGCGTGGCAAGGGTGATGTCGATGGCGGCGCCGGCCTGATGGCCGCTACCGAATCCGTCGGGGGGCGACACCCAACGCGCGGTTTCGGTATAGAGGGTGGTATCGTTCCAATCGGGGTTTTCGCGTTTGAGCCGGTCGTAAACCGGAACCCAGAGGGTTTTTTGGCGTTGGCGCGAACGGAACGCTTCGTAGATCATAAAACAGAGATCATTGGGTAAATGGTTTGTTGCAGCTTCGAGACGGTGGCGGATTTCACGGCGAATACGCCAGTCATCGGCAAGCGTCGGGTTGAGAAAAAGGCGATCGGTTTCAACAAGGGTGGTCATGCGCGGCGGGGATTCGCGTTCGGAGATGGTGATGTTGTTGATAATGACCATGTTGATTCTCTTTTTGGTTGTATTGGGCGAAAAAGGGATTGGGCATCCGGAGACTGTTGCAAGTTGCGGGTGAGAGGTCAATTCCGGACTTGGAAAGATCGGAAGTTTGCCGATTGGGGGGCAAAGGGAGGCGCGCGCCCTTGCCCATCTGGGGCGGGACAGGGTATGACACAATTTGAGGAATTCAGGTAGGAGACGGAAATATGCGTCGAGTGGTTGTTACGGGTCTTGGTCTTGTCACTCCGTTGGCTTGCGGTGTTGAAGAAAGCTGGCGGCGGTTGCTCGACGGGCAATCGGGGGCGGGCATCATCAAGCAATTTGACGCGAGCAATCTGGCGACGAATTATGCCTGTGAAGTGCCGCTTGGCGATGGCAGTGACGGCACGTTCAGGGCCGATGACTGGATGTTGCCCAAAGATCGGCGCAAAGTGGATGATTTTATTCTCTATGGATTGGCGGCGGCCCAGCAGGCGGTGGAAGATTCCGGATGGATGCCCACCGAGGAAGCCGACAAAGTGCGCACCGGCGTGATGATCGGGTCGGGCATTGGCGGGCTTAATTCCATTGCCGAAACCGCGATTTTGATCAAGGAGCGTGGGCCACGGCGGGTTTCTCCGTTCTTTATTCCCGGCGCGTTGATTAACCTGATTTCGGGACAAGTGAGCATTAAATACGGGTTCAAAGGCCCCAATCATGCGGTTGTGACCGCGTGTTCGACAGGGGCCCATGCCATTGGCGATGCTGCACGGTTGATTATGTGGGAAGATGCCGATGTGATGATTGCGGGGGGCGCGGAATCGGCGATTTCCGAGATCGGCATGGCAGGATTTAATGCAGCAAGAGCATTGAGCACCAAACGCAGTGCCGATCCGCAAGCGGCAAGTCGCCCTTATGATGAAGACCGTGACGGGTTTGTTATGGGCGAAGGCGCGGGCGTTGTGGTTCTGGAAGAATATGAACATGCGATGGCACGCGGGGCCAAGATATATGCCGAAGTGACCGGATATGGCCTGTCGGGCGATGCCTATCACATTACCGCACCGGCAGCAGATGGCGACGGGGCGTATCGTGCGATGGAAGCGGCGTTGAAACGGGCGGGAATTACGCCTGCGGATGTGGATTATATCAATGCCCACGGGACATCGACGATGGCCGATACCATTGAATTGGCGGCGGTTGAGCGGTTGTTGGGGGATGCGGCGGGACAAGCGACAATGAGTTCGACCAAGTCATCGACCGGGCATTTGCTTGGAGCGGCGGGGGCGATCGAGGCGATTTTCGGGATATTGGCCCTGCGTGATCAGGTGGCCCCGCCGACGATCAATCTTGATAATCTGGCGGCGGAAACCAAGTTGAATTTAGCGGCAAATGCCAAGCACGAGCGCGAGATTGATGTGGTTCTATCCAATTCATTCGGGTTTGGCGGCACCAACGCGTCGCTGGTATTCGGGAAAGCACCGTAAGATGTGGCGGCATATAGCGTCAAATGCGATCAGTTTTTTGCTGGTCGGGGTTTTCCTGCTTGGCGGGGTGATCCTGTGGGGCAAGACCCAGTATAATGCAGCGGGACCATTGCAGCAGCAGATATGTTTGCGGGTGGAATCGGGATCGTCGATGGGGCGTGTATCCAAAATTCTTGAAGATGAGGGCGCGATTGCCAGCGGCCGGATTTTCCGGATCGGGGCGGATTATACCGATAAAGCGGGACGTCTCAAGGCGGGGAGCTTCCTTGTGCCGGCGGGGGCGTCGATGGTTGAAATCGTTGATATTGTGACCCGTGGCGGGGCCAGCAGTTGCGGCACAGAAGTGGTGTATCGGGTCGGAATTAACAAAATTCGCGTGCAAGTGCGCGAACTTGATCCGGTGACCAGCCGGTTTGTGGAATTGGTGACGTTTGATCCGGCAGCGGAGGCGCCAGTGCCCGAAGCATTTACCAAAGTGCGCGCCCAAGGGGACACGCGGTATCGCATTGCGTTGGCCGAGGGTGTCACAAGTTGGCAGGTGGTTGGTGCGCTGGGGCAGGTTGATTTCCTCAAGGGGGCTGTGGCGGAGTTGCCAGCCGAAGGGTCGCTTGCGCCGGATAGTTATGAGGTGCGGGTTGGCGATGATCGGGCCGCTATTGTGGCACGTATGGTGGCCGCACAAGAGGTGATACTGGCGGCGGCCTGGGAAGGGCGGGCCGAGGGCATTGCGGTAAAAACACCGCAAGAGGCGTTGATTTTGGCGTCAATCATCGAGAAAGAAACCGGCATTGCCGCCGAGCGGAGGCAGGTGGCAAGTGTGTTTTCCAACCGGTTAAAGCTAGGGATGCGGTTGCAGACCGACCCGGCAGTGATCTACGGGATTACCAAAGGACAGGGGATTTTGGGGCGCGGATTGCGGCAAAGCGAGCTGCGTAAGGAAACACCGTGGAACACCTATGTGATTAACGGATTGCCACCAACGCCGATTGCCAACCCGGGGCGGGCGAGCATTGAAGCGGCGGTTCATCCTGATACGACCGATTATATTTTCTTTGTTGCGGACGGAACCGGCGGGCATGCGTTTGCGATTACTCTAAAGGAACATAACCGCAATGTGGCGGCATGGCGGGCGATTGAGGCCGAACGCGCGAGTGAGTAGGGGCGCGTTGCGATTATCTCGGCGGTTACAGGGCCCAATCGTTAAAAATATATAATGATACCGAACGGTTAGACGGATTGACGGGGCGGGTTTTGCTTGACTCTGCGAACGGTCTCGCGTATAAGTTGTATTAAGCTAGAAGAAGTGGGCGAGCGCTCTGGGGATGATATCCCGAGGTCTGTTAATTTTCACTGAGAGCTGACCCGGTATTTTCACCGAGATTTGACCCACCTTTGTTTATGTATCAGCGTCTATTTTTGGTCAATGCGGTCGTTTCCTTTCGTGTTTTCATTGCGGCCTCAGAGCTGGCTTTGAAGCGGTAGCTGTCGTTGCCGGTTTCCAGGATGTGGCAGCGATGTGTGAGGCGATCCCAAAGCGCCGTAGTCATCTTTGCATCCGTTGCCCGGCAGGCGTTTGTATGCAAACGCTGGGAAGGGCCGAAGACCTGGGCCCACTCCGAGAAGCTGAGGTTGGTTGTTATGATGACGCTGGTCCGCTCGTAGAGTTTACTGAGCAGATGGACCAGCAACGCACCGCCGGACGAGCTGAACGGCAGATAGCCAAGTTCGTCGAGGATGACCAAGTCGATCTTGGTCAGCATCTCGGCCATTTTTCCTGCCTTTCCGAGGGCCTTTTCCTGCTCCAATGCATTGACGAGTTCTACTGTGGAGTAGAAGCGCACTTTGCGTCTGTGATGCTCTATGGCCTGAACGCCGATAGCCGTCGCGACATGACTTTTGCCAGTTCCAGGCCCGCCAATCAGAACAGCGTTTTCCGCATTCTCTATGAACTCGCCGCGATGGAGTTGCCGGGCTGTGGCCTCATTGATGTCGCTCGACGCGAAGTCAAAACCTGCGAGATCTTTGTATGAAGGGAAGCACGCAACCTTCATGTGATAGGCGATTGAACGCACCTCACGTTCCGCCATTTCCGCCTTGAGCAGTTGAGACAACATTGGGGTTGCTGCCTCAAACGCAGGCGCACCTTGTGCAACCAGATCATCAACTGCATGCGCCATGCCATGCAGTTTGAGGCTGCGCAGCATGATGACGGTGGAAGCTCCTGCTGGATCATGACGCATTGCGCTTCTCTTTTACCTGCCTGAGGTCGTCATAGCGATCCACATTTGCCTTTGGCGCTGTTTCCAAGGTGAGGGCATCTGGTGGATCGACCCTTGGAAGACCGATCTGCTTTGGGTCGATCAGTCTGTGCAGGAGGTTCAGGACGTGCATCTTGGTTGGCACCCCGGCCTCCAACGCCAATTCTACGGCCCGCAGAACAGCGCTTTCGTCGTGATGCAAAACCAAAGACAGGATATCGACCATCTCGCGGCCAGTCCCGCAGCCTCGGCCCCTTCCGCAACCGTGTGGATCGCCGAGAAATAGGGCCGCATCGCCGCCGAGATTTCATCTTCGGACAGTCGATAAATGTGATCCCGCCACGCACCTTGAACGCCCCGTCGGCGTGTGGTTTTCGTATTTCACAACAACTGTCGCGCCCACCGCCTCGCTTATCAACTGCCAGATATACCGCGCGGTCGGCTGCATTTGGGCGCGCACAACGCCATGCGCCGCCTCGAGTTCTTGTTTGGTAAAAATCAATGCACCGTCACCGGATCCATATCGTTCTGACGCGCCAGTATGAACGCCATATCGCGATCTTTGACCAAGGCAAGCCGCGTGCCATCGGCAGAATGTAGCGCATATAGCATCTCGACCTCGCCCAGTTGTTCACGGATTTCATCCGGCAAATCGCCCACTGAAACGGGCCGCACATAAGCAATTCGGCTTTCGCCTTCATCGCCAAAATTGTATTTCGTATCCATGACTTACCCCTTGTTTATCTTGATGGTTTGCACCACGGTTTCCGGCTCGCTCCGCGTAAGGTCCACATGCAGCAAACCGTTTTCCATGATTGCCTCGCCGACATCGACTCCGTCCGCCAAAACAAACGACCGTTGGAATTGCCGGCCAGCGATACCGCGATGCAGAAACACCCGGTCTTCGCTGTCGTCATTTTGCCGCCCACGGATCACCAATTGCCGGTCCTCGACCGTAATTGCCAATTCCGCCTCGCCAAAACCGGCCACCGCCAAGGTGATGCGATAGGAATATGCCGAGGTCTGTTCAATATTGAACGGCGGATAACCCTCGTTACCGGATTTTGCATTGCGTTCAAGCAGCCGTTCCAATTGCTCGAACCCCAACAGGTAGGGATGTGACCCCAGAGTAAGTTTTGTCATCGACACGTCCTTATTGCGAAAAGCGACAGTCCTCTTGCGGTCCCGTTATGGCGACCACCCCTCAAATATGGGCATTGATACCGATTGACGCAAGGGCTTTGCCTATTCTGTTAACTCGCTTATCCTATGACCAATGAATGATATGGAATCACCCTGATATGAATGCCCCTTCCGATATTTCGATGAAATCCGACGATGTGTTGGAAGTAGAACTTGCCGTTTTCAAACAGGAGCATCGTGATCTCGACAATGCTATCAACGCGTTGATCGAACAGGGCACCGGTGATCCGCTCACCATTCAGCGCCTGAAAAAGAAAAAACTGCGGCTCAAGGATATTATTACCATTATCGAGGACCGTCTTACCCCCGATATCATTGCCTAAACCGGCGGCATGGCTATAGTGCGGCGTTCCGGATTAACCATTCTGAATCACCAATAGGGGCGCGTTGGGCGAAATGGCACAAAACACCACAAAGATAAAAGTCGGCATTATCATGGGAAGCCAATCAGACTGGCCCACGATGAAACCGGCAACCGAAATTCTTGATGACCTCGGCGTCGCGTATGAAACCCGCATCGTTTCCGCCCATCGCACCCCCGATCGCCTTTGGGAGTATGGCAAAACCGCCGTCGATCGTGGCCTTGATGTCATCATTGCGGGGGCTGGTGGTGCTGCGCATCTTCCCGGCATGATGGCCTCGAAAACCCGCGTTCCGGTGATCGGTGTGCCGGTGCAAACCCGCGCCCTTTCCGGTGTCGATAGTCTCTATTCCATCCTGCAAATGCCCAAGGGTTTTCCCGTCGCTACCATGGCCATCGGGGCCGCCGGGGCCGCCAATGCCGGCCTGATGGCCGCCGCAATTCTCGCGATTTCCGACCCTGATCTGGGCACCCGCCTTGATGCGTGGCGCGCCGCCCTTTCCGCCTCTATCCCCGAGGTGCCCGTTGATGAATAATGCCCCTCTGCCAGCCGGCGCCACCATCGGTATTCTCGGCGGCGGTCAATTGGGCCGCATGTTGTCGGTCGCCGCTGCCCGCCTTGGCTTTCGCAGCCATATATTTGAACCGGGTGCCAATCCCCCTGCCGCCGATGTCGCCCACGCCCTGACCACCGCCCCCTATAGCGATGTGGCCGCCCTTACATCCTTTGCCGAAACCGTCGATGTCATCACTTTTGAATTTGAAAACATTCCGACCGAGGTGCTTGATATCCTTGAAAAACTGCGCCCGATCCATCCCAACCGCGACGCCCTGCGCATCTCGCAGGACCGGATCACCGAAAAAGATTTCCTATCCGCGCTGGGCCTGAATACCGCGCCTTATGCAGCGGTAAATTCCCTTGAAGATTTGCAAACCGCCCTTGAAACCATCCCCGCCCCCGCGATCCTCAAAACCCGCCGCTTTGGTTATGATGGCAAGGGCCAATCCCGCCTGAAATCCGCCGATGATGCCACTGCGGCCTGGGCCGATATGGCCGATGCCCCGTCAGTCCTCGAAGGGTTTATCAATTTTTCCCGCGAGGTGTCTGTCATTGGCGCGCGCGGTCAGGACGGTTCGGTTGCCTGCTATGATCCCGGTGAAAATGTCCATCAGGACGGTATCTTGCGCACCACAACTCTCCCCGCAAACCTGACCAACACGCAACGCATGGATGCCGTTTTCCTAACGGCTAACATATTGAAAAAACTTGATTATATTGGCGCATTAGGAGTCGAGTTATTCGTCACCCCGCAAGGATTGATTGTCAATGAAATCGCACCTCGGGTGCATAATTCCGGTCACTGGACCCAAAACGGTTGTGCAGTGGATCAGTTCGAACAACACATACGCGCCGTTGCCGGATGGCCGCTTGGCGATGGTCAACGCCACTCCGATGTGGTGATGGAAAACCTGATCGGCGATGACATGGACCGCGTGTCCGACATCGCCCGCGACCCAACCGCCGCCTTGCATCTTTATGGCAAATCCGAGGTCAAACCGGCGCGCAAAATGGGTCACGTCAACCGTATCCAACCGCTTTAATCACCCGACAAACCGCGCCGCCACCTCGCCGCTCATATAGCTGATTTTGCCGGCCACAATCGTCGCGCAAACCCGCCGTGTCGCTTGTTCTATAATCACCAGATCCGCCCGCATCCCCACCGCGATCTGTCCGCGATCCGTCAATCCCAAAACCCGTGCCGGCCCACTTGAAATCAGTCCCCAAGCCTGCGCAAAATCGACCGCTCCGGCATCCGCCAACGCAAATGCGGCCCCCGCAAGCGACGGATAATGATAATCCGACGCCAACGCATCACACAGCCCCGCCGCCACCAAATCAGCCGCATCGGCATTGCCCTTGTGTGACCCGCCACGCACCACATTCGGCGCGCCCAACACAACCGCATCACCGCCCGACCGCGCCGCTTCGGCCGCCTCGAATGTTTCGGGAAATTCTGAAATCCGTGCGCCCCGCGCCCGCCATAAATCGCGATCCGCCGCGCTATTATCATCGTGACTGCCGATCCTGACACCGCGCGCCAACAACGACTCGGCCAACTGTGGAAGCGCCTCGGAAACCGCGCCCCCTTGCGCGTGCATTTCCATCAACATCGCCAAATGCGCCTCCGGTGATCGCCCGCTTTTGAGCGCCTGACCGGTCAATCGTGCGGGGCGTTTTCCCGCCGCCAATCGCTTGTGCGGCAGATGGTCGTTGAACACCACATATGCGATTTCATGCGCTGCAACCAACGCCAGAACCGCTTCGTAATCTGCCAACAAATGGGTCTCGAACCGCAATTGTGGCCGCATATCCGTTACCACTCGCGCCCAGATGTCATCCAATGCGGCAAACATGCGCGCCGCAAATTCCGGCCCGCGCATCCCGCCTTCCCAACTGTAAAACTGCGCCAAAATCGCCGTAGTAATGCCGTTGGCCGCCAATTCGGCCTCGGTTGCAATCAACCCCCGCCCCAGATCACGGATCGCCCCACGCCGTGGCGCAAGGTGACGTTCAAACCCGTCACCATGCACATCAACAATCCCCGGAAGCACCAGAAACCCCGATAAATCAACAGTTTTCCCGGTATCCTGCGCACCAATTACCCCTTGCGAAATCTCCAAATCTGACTGCGCTAACCCCGCAGATGTCAAAACTTCCGCGCCCACAAATCGCATGTTCATCGCTCTGTTTTCTCCCAAACCAGATCCATCACCTCAAGATCAGGATCAAACCGCCCTTCAGCCAGAAAATTCACCACTTGCGCAATCACCACCGGATTATTCATCATAAACGTATGGCTCACCGGCAGCACAATATGGTCGCGCATCCCCGCGACACGGGTGGATGCCACCGACACTTTGCCGTCATCATCCCCCGGAATAATTGCCGAAAACAACGGGCTGATTGATCCGGTTCCTGCAATCACCCCAAGGTCGAAATCAACCGGCGGCAGATGCGCCACCAATCCGTCCGGCCCGGTCCCAAGCTGAAGCCCTGCAGGCCCGTTAAACCACTCGAACGGAGTCAATCCGCCAAGGGCATCCACCACTTCGGACCCGTGATTTGGCGGGCCGAGCATCACCACCCGCCCCAAATTCGCGGGCTTGTTGGTGACAAACCAATAACGCACCAAAATCCCGCCCATCGAATGAGTTACAAAATGAATACGCTCACCCGCACAGGCGGCAATCGCGGCGGGCATGGTTTCAACCGCCAGCGCCGAAATGGTATCGGTGGTCGACGCATATCCCGGGCTCAACACCCGATATCCCTGCGCCTGCAACACATTTTCCAACACCAGAAACGACGCGTCACTGCGCGCCAAGCCATGTAGCAAAACCACACAATCTGCGCGCGCCCCGACCGGCAACCATAAAAGCAGGAACAACAAAAATCTCATGCGCCCACCTCTAACCGCAAAACCCGCCCCCTTAAAGGCCCGCGTTTTGGACATAACCGATATCAACACCCCGCAACAATCAAGTGCCCGGTATTCACTTTCGCGTAAATATCCCCGCGCGGAGCGCACAAATAATAATGCGCGCCGCTGGCGCTCAATATCAGGCGCTCAGCCTAACAAAAAAGGGCCGCCCTCACAGGCAGCCCTTTCAAATTTCACAAACCGCAAGGCGATGTGTTCATCAAATCCCAATAAGGATTTAATTTACATCATGCCGCCCATGCCGCCCATTCCGCCCATGTCAGGCATGCCGCCACCGGCGCCGCCGTCTTTGGATGGTTTGTCGGCAATCATAGCTTCTGTCGTGATCAACAGACCCGCAATAGACGCTGCATCTTCCAAGGCAACCCGCACAACTTTGGCCGGATCAATCACACCGAACGAGAACATGTCGCCATATTCTTCGGTTTGTGCGTTGAAGCCAAAGTTCGCATCGTCGCTCTCGCGGATTTTGCCGGCAACAACAGCACCGTCAACACCGGCATTTTCGGCGATTTGGCGCAAAGGCGCTTCAATCGCGCGGCGCACAATGGCGATACCTGCGTTTTGGTCCGAATTGTCACCAGTCAAACCTTCGAGGGTTTTACCGGCTTGGATCAGGGCAACACCACCACCGACAACAACGCCTTCTTGCACGGCCGCACGGGTCGCGTTCAATGCATCGTCAACGCGATCTTTGCGCTCTTTCACTTCGATTTCGGTCATGCCGCCAACGCGGATAACAGCAACACCACCGGCCAATTTGGCCACGCGTTCTTGCAGTTTTTCACGATCGTAATCCGATGTGGTTTCTTCGATTTGACGGTTGATTTGACCAACACGCGCTTCGATTTCGGCTTTTTCACCAGAGCCATCAATGATGGTTGTCTCGTCTTTGGTGATTTCGATTTTCTTGGCAGTGCCGAGCATGTCAATGGTGACATTTTCAAGCTTCATACCCAGATCTTCGGAAATAACCTGACCACCGGTCAAAATCGCGATGTCTTGCAACATGGCTTTGCGACGATCACCAAAACCTGGGGCTTTAACAGCCGCGATTTTCAAACCGCCACGCAGTTTGTTCACAACCAGAGTGGCAAGCGCTTCGCCGTCCACATCTTCGGCAATGATCAACAATGGTTTTTGCGATTGAATTACGGACTCAAGCAACGGAACCATGTCTTGCAAGCTCGAGAGTTTCTTCTCGTGCAACAGAACCATGCAATCTTCCAGATCCGCAACCATTTTGTCGGGGTTAGTCACAAAATACGGGGACAGGTAACCGCGATCAAACTGCATGCCTTCGACAACTTCGGTTTCTGTTTCCAGACCTTTGTTTTCTTCGACTGTGATCACGCCTTCGTTGCCAACACGCTGCATTGCGTCTGCAATTTGCTGACCGATGTCAGATTCGCCATTGGCGGAAATTGTGCCGACTTGCGCAACTTCATCGCTGTCTTTGACTTCGCGCGATGCGGTTTGAATGGATCCAACGATTTTGCTGGTGGCAATGTCGATCCCGCGACGCAGGTCCATCGGGTTCATGCCTGCGGCAACGGCTTTTACGCCTTCACGCACGATGGCTTGGGCCAAAACGGTCGCTGTTGTTGTGCCGTCGCCAGCTTCGTCATTGGTGCGGCTGGCCACTTCTTTAACCATTTGCGCGCCCATGTTTTCAAACTTGTCTTCAAGTTCGATTTCTTTGGCAACTGTCACACCGTCTTTGGTGATGCGTGGCGCACCAAACGATTTGTCGATGACAACATTACGACCTTTAGGGCCAAGCGTTACCTTAACCGCGTCGGCAAGGATATTAACGCCGCGCAACATGCGGTCGCGGGCCTCTGTATTGAATTTAACGTCTTTTGCGGACATATTATATGCTCCTGAATATTGGTAAAATCAGATCGACAATTAGGCAATAATGCCCATGATGTCGGCTTCTTTCATGATCAGCAGATCTTCGCCGTCAAGTTTGATTTCAGTGCCGGACCATTTGCCAAACAGAACTTTGTCGCCTGTTTTAACGTCAAGCGCGATACGGTCGCCGTCGTCGTCACGCAGACCTGCGCCAACCGAAACAACCATGCCTTCAGCAGGTTTTTCTTTTGCACTATCCGGAATGATCAACCCGCCGGCTGTTTTTTCTTCGCCTTCAAGGCGACGCACAAGCACGCGATCGTGCAGTGGAGTAAATGCCATTATCTTGACCCTTTACGTTATGTTTCTCTGACCCTTCCCCGTCATCGGCAAAAGGGCTGCTATCACTCGACCATGCCGGGTGCCAACGAGCAGTAGCTAGGCATGCTTGGGGGATGTGTCAACCACCGCCGGACAAAAACACGGGGTGACATAAATAGAATTTCGGGAAAATTCATTCGGTGGCGTCAATAACGCCAAAATATCGGTTCAAAGACACCATACAGATAAAAGAGACCCGCTCCGCATGTGCAGAATCTGGGGATCAAACGCAAGGCTTGGCGGGTCTCTTTCACTTCTCCAATGCGGGATTCAATGCAACGGAGAATAACGCCGCGCGCCCATCGCGTGTTCTGTAACGGGCGCGCGCCAAAACGCTTAGCTGTCCATCGGAAGCAAACCGGCATCCTCGGCCGCCTTCATTTCATCAAGACTTACCGCGCCGTCTTTGTCGGTATCCAGCGCGGCAAAATTTTCCTCGGTCATCGACGGATACGCCACCAGCAATTCATCCTGCGACAAATACCCGTCGCCATTGGCATCAATCTCGGTTTGCGCACTCATCGCGGTTGCTGCGACAGCAAGTGAAAAAACGGCGGCGGTGTTCATCAAAATCATCTTCATGGTCATTATCTCCCTGGGCCAGTCGCCCATATGTTCAAAAGGTGCATGTTTGCGCCTTCCCCCAACAAGAGGCCGGTCCGCCGTATTTATTCCCTCAATTGCACGCGCGCCCCGAAACACTGCGAAACAGGCCAGCTGCCGCCGACCAAACCCCGGTTTTTTCGCGGGAACCCGCCCAACACCCCCCGCTTTTCCAAACCGGCAAAAATCCCCCGTATTGCCCCCTTGGCCGCGCCCCGACACACTCGTCCCGCAGCAACCGAAAGGCCGCCCATGCCAAATCTCATGCCAGATCCAAGTCGCAAAGCGCCAGTATTAACGGCTGACGAGGCCGCCGCCCTCACCACGTTAATGCCCGCTTTGACCCGCCTCGCCCGCATCCTGTCCACCTCTCCGGAACAGGCCGAAGACATGGCCCAAGAGGCCCTGTTACAGGTCTGGTCACGCCTCAAACGCGGCGGCACTATCGACGATTTGCGCCCCTACCTAATGACCACCCTACGCAATGCATCCACCCGCGCGCACACGCCGCACCACGCCCGAACCGTCGCCCTCACCGACCAAAACACCCCAAGCGAAAACAGCGCCATTTGGGATCGCCTTGCAATGATGGATGTCACCATCGCCATTTCGCGCCTTCCCGATGATCAGGCCGCACTTTTGCGCCCCTACGCTCTGCACGGGGCAAGCTACGCCGATCTCGCCCTTACATTTGATTTGCCGATTGGCACCGTGATGTCGCGCATCGCCCGTGCCCGTGCCCAACTGCGCGCCGATCTGGATTTACCCAAATCCCGCGCCGTCGACGCTTTGCTTGATAAAACCGGCTGCTAACCCGAATTATTCATCAGCCTCCGGGTATTTCCTTCCGGCGCACTGGATCGGCCGGGTTGACGGCGGCGTTTTGAACTGAGTTTAGAGTGTGCGTTGAAGGTTGATATCTGGGGGTGTTCGGGCGGCT
>JAUZRV010000129.1 GCA_030950105.1 Rhodobacterales bacterium
AGATTGCATTGACGAGCTAATGCCATGGGCTTTCAATCAAAGGTCAACCTGAAACCTGGACGGGGCGTGCGTTCCGCTTACGCCGATGTAGTGAAAACCGAAGTCGAGCGGATGAATTCGGGATATCATCTGCCGGCCCGCCTGCGAGTCACGGTGAAGCGATGCAAGCGGAACGCGCGATTCCTTGCGTATTATTCCACCAGCCGACGCAAGATTACTCTATGCACGAATTACATAGACGATCTGTATCGTGCTGCCGAAAACTGATCTGTGCATAATTTATGATTTGGTAGATCAAAACCGCTCTAACAGCCGTTTAAGGTATTCAAGCTCCACATCCGGGCGCGCGCTATCGCCTGATCTGCGGCGAATTTCATCAAGAAGTTTGCGCGCACGACGATAGACATCTTCGCCCTGAAGCAGGTTTTCATCGCCCCCCGCACGCGCCCCGTTTGACCGTCCAAGCGGATCTTGTTGGCCTTGTTTGCCGTTTTCGCCGGAGGCCTGCCCTTGTTGGCCACTACGTTCGCGTTCTTGTTGGGCCATGGCCTCGCCGAGGTTGCGAATACCGTCACGCAGCGCCTCCATCGCCTGGGCCTGTTGGTCAATTGCTTCGGCTAAATCATTGCCACGCAACGCATTTTCAGCGCCCTCCATGGCTTGTTCGGCGCGCCCCAACGCCTCGCGGGCGGCGTCGCCTTCCGGGGTTCCCGCCCCGGGCAGGCCTTGTTGTTGGCGTTCCAATTCGTCGCGCAGCGCCTGTTGACGATCGGCCAGAGATTGCTGTTGGTTACTTTCCCCCGCCTGCCCGCCTTGCTGGCCCTGTTGCTGACCTTGGGCGGTTTCGCCTTCACCTTCGCCATCGCCTTGGCCTTCGTGGGATTCACCGCGCCCCTGCCCGCCGCTCTGGCCTTCGTTGTCTTGGCTTTCACCGGCATTTGCGTTGGGATTAAACTGCTCTTGTAGGTCACGAAACGCCTGATCTGTCAGGCCTTGTTGTTCCTTGAGAGTGTCCGAGAGATCTTCCATCGCCTGTTGACCGGCCGACTGTTCGCCGCCTTCACCGCCTTGGGTGACACGCATGTTTTCCATCATTTCCTGAAATTCTTCGAGGGCTTGCTGGGCCTCGGCGGTGCGGCCCTGTTCCATCAATTCCTGAATACGATCCATCATATCCTGAATATCCTGCTGGGTCATGCGCATGGCGTCTTCGGGGTTTTGCCCCTGTTGACCTTCTTGGGCCTGCTGGGTGGCGCGCTGACGCATGAAATCGCGGGTCGCTTCGCGCAATTCCTGCATCAGATCGGCAATTTCTTCGTCTGTGGCCCCGTTTTTGATGGCTTCGCTCAAACGTTCCTGGGCGCGGCGCATCCGTTCCAGAGCATCCGAAAGATCCCCATCTTCGAGGCGCAGCGCCAGATCCCATAGGGCCGCGGTGATTTCGTCACGTTGGCCGGGTTTCAAACCGGCATTTTCAGTCATCGTTTCAAGGCGGCGCAAAATTATGCGCAATCGTAAATAATCGGTATCTTTGCGAAAAAGTCCCTCTGGAAGATGCGTAACGGCGCGGATCAATTGCGCGACGCGGGGGGCGTTTTCACGACTCCAGAGCAGATCACGGCGCAATTCGATAATGGATGCGGCCAGCGGATCAAAAAAGCGCCGCCCCGGTAAGACCATCGCTGTAATTGGGCTTTTGCCACTCTGGTCTTTGGCATCGACCACTGACAGCGTGACGGAAACCGGAAGGTTGGCCCACGGGTGCTCCGAAAAATTTTCAACGATGGTTTCGGTAAATTCGGCGCGGCTTCCGGTGATTGGCATCGGCAGGTCGATCAATAGTGCGTCGCGTGCTTCCGGGGGGATTGCAAGGCCGAACCGGCGATCAACGGCGGCCAGATCAAGGGAAACGGTGGCGGTGCCGCTGATCACTTCGTAGTCATCGCTGGCGCTAAATTTTTGCGACATGGTGCCGTCGGCTTTGACCTCGGGCGCGCCGGTGAGCTGCACAATCGGTCCACGATCAACCTGTATTTCAACCTGCCAACTGCGGCCGTTTGGACCGGAAATTTCCAACTTCCCGTTTTGGGCAACCACCATACTTTGTTCGGGGGCAATCGCCGGATCCGGCGCGTTTTCCTGTGGGGTCGCCTCGGGGGAAATCGCACCGCTTACGCTCTGCGAAACGCTCTCTGACACACGCAGGGCACCGACTTCGCCATAAAGGCGCAGGGTGATCAAACTGCCCTGGGGGATTTCCAAAACCCCTTTGATATCAGCAAGGTAGAGGCTTGGTTTGCCAGTGTATGCGGGCGGTTCAACCCAGCCTTCCCATGTTGGCCCCGCGGCCAGCGCACTACCGCCACTGGCGATATCGGTCACGCTTGCCACCCGCCCGAACGAGCCAAACACAAGCGCGATGAAAAACACCAGAAGCGCGATAAAGCGCAAACCAAAGAGGTCGAATTTTGCCACGCGCAGATCCGGCGCAACCGCTTGGGCCTTGAGGGCGGCGGCGGCCATGCGGGCGCGGTGGGCGCGCCATACGGCAATTGATCCGGCGTCTTCGCTGCCGATCACCTGATCATCCAGCACGGCGGCAATCGGTTGACCGGCAAGGGTTGCATCAAGACGGGCCAAAGCATCGGATTTGCGCGGCCATGACATTCGGCGCAGGCCATAATACCCCGCCCAAAGTGCCACAATTCCAAGGCTCGCTGCGATGCCGAGCACCAGATTACGATCCAGCGTGTCGTGCAGGCCAAGCATGAGCAACCCAAGCGCAAATATCACCACCGACCACAACGGCCAAAAGGCGCGCGCCATGGATTCGGCAAACATACCGATCCGCGTTAGCCGCAGCGGCCAACGTAGTTTTCTAAGGGTTTGAAACCGTGTTTTCACCGTTTTCCCGTCGTTTTAATCCTCAAGCCATGTTGGCAGTGTATCGCGGTTTATCATGTCTTCCAAGGTCGGACGGGCGCGAATGACGGCATATTGATCGCCCATCACCAAAACTTCGGGGATCAAGGGGCGGGTGTTGTATTCGCTGGCCATCACCGCGCCATACGCCCCGGCAGAGCGAAAGGCGACCAAATCACCCGCAACCAGCGGCGGCATTGCGCGTGATTTGGCAAAGGTATCACCGGTTTCGCAGACCGGCCCGACAATGTCATATTCTTGCTGTTCAATACCGGCCTCGGCTTCGGTCACAGGAATGATATCATGGTGCGCCTCATACATCGCGGGACGGATCAGATCGTTCATTGCAGCGTCAAGAATGACAAATTCGCGGTCCTCGCCGGATTTCATATAGATGACCTTGCTGATCAGAACTCCGGCGTTTCCGGCAATCAGACGGCCCGGTTCAATTTCGATTTCACACCCCAGATTTCCCAATGTTTCCTTGATCATAGCGCCATATTCCGTGGGCAATGGCGGGCGGTCATTGGAGTGGGTGTAGGGGATACCAAGACCACCACCCAGATCAAGACGGGTGATTTCATGGCCGTCCTCGCGCAGGGTTTTGGTGAGGTCCGCCACTTTTTCATAGGCTTGGCGAAACGGGTCTAGCTCGGTCAATTGGCTACCGATGTGGACATCAATGCCGATGACTTTGAGACCCTTCATTTTGGCGGCCATTGCGTAAACTTCACGCGCGCGGCTTATCGGGATACCAAATTTGTTTTCGGATTTACCCGTGGCGATTTTGGCGTGGGTTTTGGCATCGACATCGGGGTTTACCCGCACGGTGATCGGCGCAATTTTGCCAAGCTCGAGCGCCACGGCATTAAGCGCGGTCATTTCCGGTTCTGATTCGACGTTGAATTGCCGGATGCCGCCAGTGAGCGCCATGCGCATCTCGTCAGCGGTTTTGCCAATGCCGGAAAACACAATGCGATCCCCCGGCACACCGGCGGCGCGCGCGCGGGCATATTCCCCCGCCGACACCACATCCATTCCCGCGCCAAGATCCCCCAAGGTTTTGAGGATCGCCTGATTTGACGCCGCTTTGACCGCATAACACACCAGATGGTCGATGCCTTCCAAGGCCTCGTCAAACAGGCGAAAATGGCGGGTCAGGGTCGCGCTTGAGTAGAGATAAAACGGGGTGCCGACCTGTGCGGCGATTTCGGTAATCTCGGCATCTTCGGCATAAAGCGTGCCATCGCGATATAGGAAGTGATCCATGGTTTCAGACTTTCAATGGGGATGGGTCTGCGCGTTCAACCAACGGGTCGGGTGCGCAAAAACAGATAAAGCGGCAAGCCGCAACTGACCCCGATCAACAGGGTGGCGGGGATGGCGACAAGGGCGGTAAAATTGCGCCGCACCGCGACCTCGGCCACAATCCACAGGATCAGCGCAGCCGCCGATATGATCAGATCAAGCGCGAGGCCGGTCACAGCCGGGTTGGCAAACCACGCGTCGAGCAGCGAGATTGGCCCCTGCCCGCCCAGATCAAACCACTTCAGGAACAAGGTGAACTGCATCAACGGCAGAATGGTTCCGGCAATGGCCAGGCCCAGATAAAGCAGGCGCAAAAGCGACACTAGAGCAGCGCCTCGGCGGCGGTATCCTGTGGGCTATCGCTTGTTGCGGCGGCCTGTGGTGTTTCGGGTTCGCCATCGGCACCGCAAGCAGCGACTAAAAACAGCGTTGATATCAGGGCAATAAATCTCATCCCAGAACCTCTTTCCAGCGGTTGATTTGTGCGCGCACTTGCGCGGGTGCGGTGCCACCGTATGAGGTGCGCGATGCAACCGAGTTTTGCACACCCAGCACCTCAAAGACAGCCATTGTTATGTTTTCGTGCGCCGATTGCATGTCGGCAAGCGTAAGGTCCGGTAAATCACAGCCTTTTGATTCAGCCAGCGCCACCAAGGTGCCGGTCACATGATGCGCGTCGCGAAACGGCATATCAAGCACCCGCACCAACCAATCGGCAAGATCCGTCGCGGTGGAAAATCCGGTGGCGGCGGCGATTTCAAGAACCTCGCGGTTGGCCGTCATATCACGCACCATACCGTCCATCGCGGCCAGCGCCAGCATCAGGTTATCAGCGGCATCAAACACCTGTTCTTTGTCTTCCTGCATGTCCTTGGAATAGGCAAGCGGCAGGCCCTTCATCACCATGGTCAGTGCCACATTGGCCCCGAATATCCGCCCGATTTTTGCACGAATCAATTCGGCGGCATCGGGGTTTTTCTTTTGCGGCATGATCGACGACCCCGTGGAAAACCGATCCGACAGCATCACAAACCGGAATTGCGCCGAGGACCAGATCACCAGTTCTTCGGCCATGCGCGACAGGTGCATCGCGATGATGGTGGCGGCCCCGAGAAATTCGAGGGCAAAATCACGATCCGACACCGCATCAAGCGAATTGGCGCTGGGGCGGTCAAAACCGAGCGCCTGCGCGGTCATGTCGCGATCAATCGGAAACGAGGTTCCGGCCAAGGCGGCGGCCCCGAGCGGACATTCATTCATGCGTTTGCGCGCATCCCGCACCCGCGACAAATCACGGCCAAACATTTCGACATAGGCCATCATATGGTGGCCCCATGTGACGGGTTGGGCAACCTGAAGGTGGGTGAAACCGGGCATAACCCAATCGGCACCGGCGTCGGCTTGCCCCAAAAGCGCATGGATCAAAGAGATAAGCGCGCCCTCGGTGGCATCAAGTTGATCCCGCACCCAGAGTTTGAAATCCGTGGCGACCTGATCATTGCGCGACCGTCCGGTATGAAGACGCCCTGCGGGTTCACCGATGATCGCCTTGAGGCGCTGTTCGACATTCATGTGAATATCTTCGAGGGCGGTGGAAAATTCGAACTTTCCGGTTTCGATTTCTGACAAGACCGTGAGCAGGCCTTCCCTCATCAGGTTTGCATCGCTATCAGAGACAATGCCGGTGGCGCCCAACATGGCGGCATGGGCCCGAGAACCGGCGATATCTTGTGCCGCCATTCGTTTGTCGAACCCGATCGAGGCGTTAATCGCCTCCATGATCGCGTTCGGTCCGGCGGCAAAGCGGCCGCCCCACATCTGGTTCTGGGAATTGTCTGACATGTTGTTGCCCTTAAGGAGAGGTCATATGCGCCTATTACGTTCTCTGGTCCTTTATACCGCTCTTGCACTTGGTGCAAATGCGGCACTTGCCGATATTGCCGCATTGGAAGCCTTGCGCGAGGGCAGCCTGAAAAAGCTGGATTTTTTCAGCACAGCCAAAGCGGTGCCAACCACAGGGTTTGTCACCATCGACGGAGAGAGCCGCCAGCTTTCCGATTATCAGGGGCAGTATATATTGCTCAATTTCTGGGCAACGTGGTGCGCGCCTTGTCGCAAAGAAATGCCGCAACTCGCCGCGCTACAAGAGGAGTTTGGCGGGGACTATTTTCAAGTTGTGACCATTGCCACCGGACGTAACCCGCCGCCTGCGATCAAGAAGTTCTTTGCCAAGCTGGGCGTGAGCAATTTACCGATGCACCGCGACCCGAAACAACAACTTGCGCGGGAAATGGCGGTTTTCGGGCTGCCTGTTGTTATGTTGATCAATCCCGAGGGAAAAGAGATCGCGCGGCTGACCGGACCGGCGGAATGGGATTCCGATAGCGCCAAGGCGATTGTTGCCGCGATGATTGCCGAAATTGCACAGGAATAGAAATCGCTCCAAAAGAGTTTCGGGCCTCCGGCGGGGAGTGAAAATCGAATTGAAAACGATCCGGTGGATCGTTTTAGATTTGAACGGGCGGCGCCCATGCCACGAAAAAGAAACCACAGTTTGTGGCCTTTGACGTAACGCGCCCTTTGACAAAGCCGCATATTCGCGATTTTTATCTGGCAAGGGAGAACAAACATGCCTTTGCCTATTCTATTGGTGCTTGTTGTTGGCGGTATCGGGGCGATTGCCCTGGTGTTGCATATGCTTGGGTTGTCGGCGCGCAGGGTGTTTGCCAATGAAAGTGAGGCCGGCGCGGTTTGGGAAAGTGAGTTCCCCGATGATCCCGCACGCCAAGTCATCCTCAGCCATGACCACCATGCCGCTTTGATTGACACGGTGCAGGGGCAGCGTGGAATTGTGTGGCCAATGGGGGCGGATGCAGCCGCGCGCTATCTTATCGGCGCAACAATCAGGAAAACCGGCAAGGGTTTGAATATCCGGCTGCCCGATTTTACCGCGCCGCGTATATCGCTACGTCTTGATCAAGACGAGGCCGACAAATGGGCCAAAACAGGAGGCAAGCGCAGATGAATTATCCTGATGTGACCCAGATAGCGGTGCCGTTTTTCATTGCTGCTATTGTTTTTGAGCTGGTCTGGATACTGACCAAGAAGCGCGGTGGCCGATATGAAACCCGCGATGCGTTGACCTCGCTTTTGATGGGTGCGGGCAATGTTGTGGTGACGATTGTTCTTGGCTTTGTTGCCTACGGGTTTTTTATGTTTCTATGGGGGTTAACCCCGCTTGATCTGGGCAATTCGGTGTTGATTGTCGCGATCTGTTTTGTGCTTGATGATCTTCGGTATTATTGGGTGCATCGCTATGGTCATCGTATCCGCTGGGTCTGGGCGAGCCATGTAAACCACCATTCAAGCCAACATTATAACCTGACCACCGCATTGCGCCAAACATGGACCGGCACATTCACCTTGATGATGGTGGTGCGTGCGCCGCTTATTCTGCTGGGGTTTCATCCGGCGATGGTTTTGTTCGTTGGTGGCCTTAATCTGGTGTATCAATTCTGGATCCACACCGAGGCAATTGATAAGATGCCGCGCTGGTTCGAGGCGGTGATGAACACACCGAGCCATCACCGTGTCCATCATGGCCGCAATCCGCGCTATCTGGATAGCAATTACGCCGGTGTTTTTATCATCTGGGACAAAATGTTTGGCACCTTTGTGCCTGAAATTGAATCCGATCGCCCTGAATACGGGTTGGTGCATAATCTGGGCACGTTTAACCCGCTGCGGGTGGCGTTTCATGAATGGCTGGGGATTTTTCGCGATATGACGCAGTCGGGGATAAGCCTGCGAGATCGGGTGATGTATGCTATCGCACCACCGGGGTGGAGCCACGACGGCACGCGGGACACTTCGGACCAGATCAAGATCAAACATCTGGAACGCACCCCCGAAGACCGCGACACGCCGGGGTTTAACATGCGCTGATACCTCCCGATCCTGAAATCGGGAGATGTCATAATGCGATCAATTGCTTTCTATATCAAAGCGATATCCGGCGTGGCATCCGGTGCAACGGCCAAGCAAATCACCCAATTGTGCGGTGAGCATTTTACCATCGCCGATATCAGTGGCCTCCTGTGCCATATCATCAAAAGCGGTATGGGCGCCAAATCCGAGTTTCTTGAATTCAATTGGCATTTTGGCCAACAAAGCCGGGGATTCATTCCGCACCAGCGCCATACCGACCGCGTTTGCGCTGGTGGCGACAAGGGCCATATCATCGTTGGCAATGCCTTCGGTGATGGCCTGCACCGCTTCGAGAAAACCGCGCATTTCCCCCAACACATGATTGCGCTCGCCCGAGGTCATTAAAATTGCAGTGCGCCCGTCATCGCCTTTGATCACACTGCCCTTGATCACAAAAAAATAGCTCATGGCGCCAAGTGCCACGATTAACGCCATGCTAACAAGCCAACAGAATTTGCAGCTTCCCTTCATCATCTTCTCCCTATCGGTTCGTTAAGTTAATGCTTTATAACCTAACAGCAGGATTCGCGCAAAGTATATTGCAGCCTACTTTCTGGATTTTCCAAGCGCCGCCACAGGGGCATAACAGGGGCAATCCACCAGATGATCGTTAACCATTCCCACCGCTTGCATGAACGCATAAACAATGGTTGGGCCGCAAAATTTAAACCCGCGTTTCTTCAAATCTGTTGAAATTTGTCTGGAAAGATCGGTTTGGGCCGGCACTTGGTCGCGCGAGGACCATTGGTTTTGAATTGGCTGGCCACCGACATAATCCCAAAGATAGTTATCAAATCCCTGTTCCGCTTCGATGTTCTGCCAAACGCGAGCATTGCCAATTGCCGCCTCTATCTTGCCGCGGTGACTAATGATGCCGGCATTATCGTAAGCGGTGTCCTATCCCCACCTTCCACTCCTCGTCCTGATCTGCGATTCTGTCCGTAGGTTTTGGATTTTAGGAAGGATTTTCTCCATGGAGCGCTCAGCGGAGGTTCTCATAGAGAGCGGTGTAGTCATTGGTCC
>JAUZRV010000013.1 GCA_030950105.1 Rhodobacterales bacterium
GCTGTCTTTGTCCAACGTAATGGCGTCATGCCATGCGGTCCCGTCGGGGCTTACCTTGAAATGGAAATCATTATCGCCCGTTAGGCCAACTTCGGCATGCCCGCCCCAATTGCTCTGAAACAAAACCGATGCCGTGTCGCCCGCTGCGGCCTTGTTGATCTTGATCTGATGACCGGCCCCGTCGTTGTTAAACAGGCTCGCTTGCGAGGTCACCGAAAGACGGTTGACCAGATCCGCCGTCGCATTGGTTCCGAGGCTTTCGAGATTTTGCAATTCCGGCACCACAACCTGCCAGCTACCAGCCGTATAAATCCGCAATTCGGCTTCGGCTTCCCCCCAGGCCCGCCACCCCTCGATCGGGTTGATAAATACCCACGCGGTTTCACTCCACAGGGCAAGCGCCCCGGGATGGCCGGCCCAAACGCCTGTCGGGATGGCCCCGAGCGCATGAATTTCCCCGTCACTGGCAATCGCCGGCGGGGTGATGGCGGCAAACGCTTTTACAGTAAGCTGGGTAACACTGTCCAGCACACGCAAGGCTTCGTTATGGGTGACATGTTTTTGCGCTTGCGACGGCGACAGATAGGGCAGGCTTAGATTTGGCGAAACATCGGGCATTTGGGACTCCTGAATGGAATTTAGGTTCCCCTGTTTTTACGGCGTCGCGCCTAAGCAAAAATAAAGGCACCGTTCGCTGCCCGCAAATGATGCCCTAGCGGGGTGTGATCGCCGGTTCATATCCCCTTTGGTGGGTCAATTTGTTTCGCTGCGAAACAAATTCTCGCCGCTCTGGCCCGCATCCCGGTTTGCTCTTTGGCGCAACCATTGCAATAAATCCGCCCGAAAACCGGCATCGAATGTAGGCCCTTCCAGAACCATGCCGCCATCTTTATCGGCCCTGACAAACAATCCCGGAAGGATCTCGTCCCGCGCATCTTTAGACTCTAATTCGCCCTTTAGAGTCTCTTTTTTCGCCTCTTTTGCCACATGATCCAACACCTCGGTAATGACGGCGCGCTCGGCTTCGCCATCTTCGGGTCTGGATAATATCAACGCCTCGGCAATGTCTGAAACAATTGCAGGATTGCCCACAAGCGCATGCGAGAGCGTCAGCCCAAGCCGCTCGCTTAGGGTCTCGGGGTATCCAAGCACCCCGTCCAGCATCCGCACAATCGGCATGAATGTTTTGATCTTGGATCGCTTGGCCCGTGACACCGCCCCAAACAACCCGTTCAATGCCGCCTTATCAGTCTCGAACACAGCCTGATCAACCGATTTTACCACAATGCGCGCGCGTTCAAAATGGCTGAGGTTTGCACGGATTTCGTTTTCTTCAACCATCGCCAGATAGGTCGCCGGTAAATCTTCCGGTTGCCGCAGCAGCGCCTTGACCCTGCCAAATTGCGGGTCTTTGGTATCTTCAAAAAGCGCCGCCAAAGCGCAATACCGCCGCCACCCCGAGATCAGACCATAGCTGCTGTTCGGGCCTTTTATCTTGCGCTCCACCACTTCGATCGGGGTTTGTTGACCGCGCGAAACCAGACTCTGTTTCAGCGTATTCATGTCTTCATCACTCAACGCGACACGATCCCGTTCGATGTAATCCACCTGAATTTCCGCCAGAGGAATATCAATCACCATCCGCCCCGAAACCCGCGCATCATGAAGTTCATACGCCAGATGATCGAGCGCCGATGTCGCCGCCGCCTCGGACGCGACG
>JAUZRV010000130.1 GCA_030950105.1 Rhodobacterales bacterium
GTGCCCACGGTACCACTGAATCCATCTCGCCAAGAAAAAACTCGCGCTTGGTCCGCTTCTTCTTGTAGGCCTGCTCAAGTGACGAAAAACTCTGCTGTTTCAATGCCAATTCTCCCGTAAGTGCTGCCAGAATTATAGCACAGAAATCAGGGCTTTGTTCAGAGATTCCCTAGGTTTTCTTTTTCGTATAAATATCCAATTCCGCACTTGACGCGCCCACAAACCGCGCCGCATGTGTCCCCGCCCAGCGTCCAGATGCCAAACACCCGTTGATCAAATACCCGCCGGTTGGCGCTTCCCAATCCATCATTTCACCGGCCACAAACACGCCGGGCCGCGCGCACAACATCAACCCTTCATCAAGCGCGCCAAACCGCACACCACCCGCCGTTGAAATTGCCTGATCCATCGGTCGCGGCCCCGCGTGCGCAATCGGAAGGTTCTTCAAAATCAGCGCAAGATCATCAGGCAACGGGCGCCCGAGCTCCATCAACAGCGCAATCTTGACCGGCGGCAATTTCAACGCTTTGCGTAGGTAATTCGACAGACTATCCTTGCCTTTGGGCCGCTCTAATCGGCGGCGAATATCGTCCTTGCGCATGTCCGGCAACAGATCGACAAACAACGGCGCACCCTCGCGCATTGCCCGCGACACCGCATAAACCCCGCCGCCTTCAACCCCTTGCGAAGACACGACAAACTCGCCCTTCACCCGCGCATCTCCGGCCCGCAAAACCACGTTTTTTACCGGACTGCCAAAATGCCGGTGCATATGCTGTGACCACTTTACAACGAACCCCATATTGGCCGGTTGAAACGGCGCAACCGCGCCCGCGTCCAGATGCGCAACCCACGCCCCGTCCGACCCAAGCCGCGCCCAACTCGCCCCGCCCAGCGCCAGAACCGTCACATCCGCCTGCACGTCCTGACGCCCATCGGATGTCGCAAAAACCGCCGCGCTGCCGTCCCAACCCTGCCATTGCCACCGCGTGCGCAGCTCAACCCCGAGACCCGCCAACCGCGCCATCCACGCCCGCAACAACGGCGATGTTTTCATGCCCTTGGGAAACACCCGTCCGCTTGTTCCGGTAAACACGTCTTGCCCCAGATCGCGCGCCCAATCCTGTACCTGTTGCGGGCCAAACGCCGCCAACATCGGCCGCAAATCCGCCGCCGCCTCGGCATAGGCCGCTACAAACACCTCGAATGCCTCATCCTTGGTCAGGTTCAATCCCGACTTCCCCGCCATCAAAAACTTGCGTCCCACGGTCGGTTTGGCCTCGGCCAAAATCACCTGCAAACCGGCCGTCGCCAACATTTCCGCCGCCATCAATCCCGCCGGACCGGCCCCGATCACCAATGCTTTACCCGCCATTTGGAATCCCCCCTTTATGATGCACGACCCGTTGCGGATAAGGGATTTCAACCCCTTCATCGCGCAGCACATTCCAGATCAAGAACAACACATCGGACGTATATTTATTATCCCCGTCATCAATGCCGTTCACCCAGAATTCCACCGCAAATTCAACGCCACTGTCGCCAAACGCGCGCAATTCGCAATCCGGCGGATAGGGCGCGTCCAATACTTCCGGGTGCTTGGCCACCGCCGCCTCGACCAGTGCCGGAATGAGATTGATATCGGTGTCATAGCTCACTGAAAATGGCGCTTCATAGCGGTTCGCCGATCCTGAATCCGAATAATTTACCACCCGTGTGGTAATGAAATCCTCATTGGGCACCACGATCCAGCGCCCGTCATAGGTCTCCAAAATCATCGCGCGCGCCGTGGTTTTGACGATGGTTCCCGCCTCGCCACCATCAAGCTCGACATAATCGCCAACCGTCGCTTGCCCTTCAAGCAGCAAAATAACACCTGAAATAAAATTCGCCGCAATTTTTTGCAACCCGAACCCGAGACCAACACCAATCGCCCCGCCAAGAACCGCAAGCGAGGTAAGAGACACCCCCATGATGTTCATCAACAATAAAAACGCGACACCAAAAATCACGATTTCCGCCGCTTTGGTCGCCAATTGCCGCGTGCCGGGGCGCATTTCTTCCTGCTTGCCGATGAAACTGCTCGATTGGTCATTCGACCACCGCCCGAGCCAGAACAATATTGCCCCCGCAATGACCCCGCGCACCATTGCCATGATCGAAAAACTGATGTTGCCAAGGCTGATAATTGTGGTGCTCAACCGTTCGGTAACCAAATCAAGCAACCCGAACGCATAAAGCGCCATCACCGGAATAAGAACGTATTTCCCCAATGTTTTCAAAAAACTATCGGTGATTATCTCGCGCACCAATATCCGCGCCGCGATAAACAGAACCAACCGTTTACCAAATGCAATCACCGCGCCCGAGCCAAACAAGGACCGTGTCACGCTCTCGCCAATTCCGGTAAACGCATAGGCCAGTAGCGGCAACAACAGCGGCACAAATATCAACACAAACCGGCGCGTTGTGGCGATGATATTGTCCTGATCCTGTGGCGGCGACAGTAATTTAGAGATCACCGGGCGCAATTTCCGGGTCACAAACCACGCCGCAAAAAACGCCGCGAACAACAGGCCAAATTGCGACCATGCCGCCGGACTTAACAACCACCCCTTGGCCAATTGCCATCCCTGATCCAGATACCCGATCGCGGTTTGAACAAACTCCGGCGTATTTTCCATGCCCTGCACCCCTTATTTCACCCGCTGCTCTTGCCCTGTTAGGGCGCGGTTATCAAGCCACCGTTATCAAGCCACAGTTACCGCCACCACCTGCCGCACCTATCCGCACATCACCTTGATTTGCGCGGCAATGTCGGGTTTTGCGGCCACTGTATCTGCCGCAATGTCGCGCGCGGTGTCCATCAATGCGTCGCCGTCAACCAAACGATCCACCAATCCAAACGCCAACGCCTCTTGCGCGTCGATTTTTTGCCCGCCCATCAGTATCAATTTGCTACGCGCCGGTCCGATCAATGCCTTCATGCGCTCCGGATCCGATGGTTGCGGCAAAAACCCGAGCTTCATAACCGGATAGAAAAACCGCGCGTTCGGCACCGAAATGCGCAAATCACAGGCCAGCGCCATCCCGAACGCGCCCCCCGCCAGGGTGCCGTTCAACGCTGCGATGCTCAATCCGCCAAAACCGGCCACCGCTCCCGACAATCGTTCCCACAACGGGCTGGTCGCCAATCCTGCGCGCGCCTCGTCAAGATCGGCACCGGCACTAAACACCCGCCCCGTGCCGGTCAAAATCAAAACCCGCGCCTTCGCCGTTGCCACCTCGAAAATCTCGCAAAGCTGCTCCAGCATATCCGCCGTCAATGAATTGGCCTTGTCCGGCCGGTTGATCGTCACCACCCAGAGATCGCCGTTTTTTGAAACCTCTATCATTGCAACCCGATCGTGGCACAAAGCACCTCGTCCCGCAGCGACAATTCTTCCCCAAGATGCGCATCCGCCGCGCTGGAACACATCCAGATCAACGCCTTGCCCACCCATTCCGGCGGGATGTGATCGCCCCATTCAAGTTTCGCCACCGGCCCGACGCCGCTCGCCTTGATCACCTTCTGCATTTCCGTCGCCACCGTTCCGGGGGACAATCCCATGATCCGCAATCCCTTGTTGCGGCCTTCCTGATCGGCACAGCGCAGCAACATCGCCGCCCCCGCTTTGCCGCTGCAATAGGCGCTCCACCCTTCCAGTGCATGACTGGCCGCACCTGACGAAATCGTGATGATGGTCCCGCCGCCTGCGGTTTCCATCACCGGCATCACCGCGCGCATCCCGTTAAAAACCCCCTTGAGGTTCACATCAATCGACCGGCCCCATGCTTCGGGATCAATGGTCGCCAGATCGCCAATCGGGTCAATCATACCGGCATTGCCGATAAACACATCCACCCCGCCAAAATGCGCCGCCGTCGTTTCTACAGCCGCCAAAACCGCCCCGTAATCCGCCACATCACAGCGGATCGCCAATGCCGCCGCACCGATTTCACCTGCCAATGCCCCGATCTCCGCCTCGCTGCGCGCCAATAACGCCACATTGGCCCCGGCAGTTGCAAACATACGCGCCGCAGCGGCCCCGATCCCACGGCTCGCGCCGGTAATCATCACGGTTTTGCCATTCATATCCATCGAAACACCTTTCCAGATTGTCCTGTTTGCCAGCAACGTAATCTGCCCGCCCATCGTCGTCCAGCACCGCAATGGCATTTCACCCGATTTCACAAATCACCGACCCTCCCCGACGTATATTCGCCCCAAAACCCGCATTGGGTCAGTATTTCCATACCTGCAAACCGCGCCTTCCCCCTTGACCAAACCGCCGCCAAAGCCCACTTTGGCTAGGTAATTTGAAAAAAACCGAGAGGGGTCTCATATGACCAGTTTTAGAAACCTTGGCGCCACGACAGCCATATTTACATTAATGACGACAGGCGGCGCATTTGCCGAAATTACCGCGGCACAGGCCTGGGGCGACTACAAATCCTATATGGAGGGCTTTGGCTACTCCATGACCAGCAACGAAACCACCTCGGGCGACACCATCACCGTCACGGATCTTACCATCACCGCCCCCCTCCCCGAGGCCGGTGGTGATTTAGAGATGACCTACGGAGAGCTGTCGTTCACCTCCAACAATGACGGCACCGTGTCGATGAACATGCCGTCGAGCATGCCATTCGGCATCACCGTCACTCCGAAAGACGACGACCCGGTGGAAATCAATCTTGATTACACCCAAACCGGCCTTTCGGTGATTATTTCGGGCCAACCCGGTGATCTGGTTTTTACTTTTAGTGCGGCCAGCCTTGGCATGACGCTGACCGACCTCATCGTAGAAGGCAAAAAAGTCGATATCGGATCCGCGCAATTGGTGATGAATTCCATTGCCGGTTCCGCCTCTCTGAAATCCGGCAATTTGCGCTCGATCGCCGAATCCGGCACCATCGGCAGCCTGACCTATGATCTCGCTTTCAAAGACCCCGAAGGCGAAGGCTATTTTAACTACAAAGGTGCCTTGCAGGACCTGAATTTCAATGTCGCCCTTGCCATGCCGATGGAATTTGACGAAACCGATATGGCCGCGATGATGCGCGCCGGATTTGCCGTCAAAGCTGCGGTCAATCACAATGGGTCAACCATGAATTTCGATTTTGCCGATGGCGGCGACGCGATGAAATTCGACGGGACCTCGACCTCTGGCGACCTAAGCATGAACATGGACGAGGACCGCCTTGAATACGCTCTCTCCTCCAACGACATGGCCCTCAATGCCACGTCAAGCGAACTGCCGTTTCCGCTGTCGATGACCATGGCCGAAACCGCGTTCAAATTGCTGATGCCAATCTCCAAGAGCGATGACGAACAGGACTTCGCCTTTCTGGTCAATCTGGGCGGCTTCACCGTCTCCGATATGTTGTGGAGCCTGATTGACGCCGGCGGTCAATTGCCCCGCGATCCGGCCACCATTGCCCTTGATCTCACCGGCAAGGTCAAAGTGTTCTTTGACTTGATGAACCCCGAAAGCGCGGCCACCGTTGATGCCGACATGCCGGGTCAATTGAACGCGGTAACCCTGAATTCGCTCACCATCTCTGCGGCCGGTGCCGAAGTGACCGGATCCGGCGATTTCACCTTTGACAACACCGACCTGACCACATTTGACGGCATCCCCGCCCCCACTGGCGCGATTGACCTGAAAATCGTCGGGGCCAACGGCCTGATGGACAAATTGGTCGCCATGGGCCTGCTTCCGGAGGATCAGGCCATGATGGGCCACATGATGATGGGCATGTTCGCCGTGCCTGCGGGCGACGACATCCTGACCTCGAAAATCGAAGTCACCGGCGACGGTCAAATTTCCGCCAACGGCCAGCGCCTGAAATAAGGCGCTTCAACATCAAAACCATCAATAGGCCGCTTTGGGAAACCAGAGCGGCCTTTTCTTTTGCACGCTTCTGTTGACACTTTCCCCACGCCCGACAAAACTGTTTTTCAAATTCCAATTCAAAGGTTGCCCATGTTCCTGCCCCGCCCGTTAATAACCGCCAGCACCCTTTTCGCTCTGTCTGCATCCACCGCCCACGCTGAAATCCCCCCCCAAGACGTCTGGAACAACTGGCGGGCCTATGCCGCCGCCTATGGCATTGAACTGCGCGCCGATATCGCGCGCAGCGACGGAAAAATGCACCTCACCAACATGCGCTATATCTACGATTTATCGCCCGATACCGGCAGGCTCGAGATATTCACCGGCGCAACCACCCTCACGGCCAACACCGACGGCACCGTTGCCCTCATCCTGCCCGAAAGCGCCAATGTCAAAATGTCCTTCACCCCGGAAAGCGGCCCCGCCACCACCGCCGATTTCACCGCCACCCTCGAAAAGCACACCCTGACGGCACGCGGCGCCCCGACCACCATCACCTATGATTTTGCCGCCGATTCCTTCGGCTTTGCCTTTGATCGCATGCGCGGAAAATTTTCGGACAAACCGTTTTCGCTCAACCTCGTGTTTGATGCTTTATCCGGCAGCAGCACCCACACAAAAGGCGAGTCATTCAAAATCATCAGCGGCCTTTCTGTTGGAAACACCGCCTTCTTCCTCGAAGCCAACACGCCGGACGAAAATTATTCCATGGTTGGCACCATTGCCAATATCGACTTGGAAACCGCGACAACCCTGCCAAACGACGGCCTTGATCCGCTTGATCTGCCGGCCCAATTGCGCGCCGGTCTCGCCTTTGACACCACAATCACCACCGGACAATCGACCCAGACCACCACAACCACAATGGACACAAAAACCAGCGGCCTGTCTCCGTCGGGGAATCTGCTTGGCACTCAAACGCTCAAAATGAACGAGAGCAACCTCACTGTGGCCATGTCCCAAACCGGCCTTTCCGCTGACACCACAACCCTCGGCTATGCGATCGAGATTTCCCAAAGCGGCCTACCTTTCCCGATTCATGCCTTTATCGCCACCACCAAATCCGCGTTTTCCCTCCCGCTGCTTACCGACCCCGAACCGCAGGGTTTCGCCCTCACCCTCGCTCTTGAAAGCCTGCGCATCAACGACGAAGCATGGGCCGCCCTTGACCCCGAAACCATCTTCTCGCGCACCCCCGCCACCCTGTCGTTCGACCTCAGCGGCAAGGCCCGCCTGCTGTTTGAATTTCTCGATTTCCCGCACTTTGACCAACTCGATACCCGCGAAACACCCCCCGTTGAACTCACCGCTCTCACCCTCAATTCCCTCTCTCTGTTTGCCGCTATGGCCGAACTGACCGGCACCGCCGATTTCACCTTTGACAACAGCGATCTCACCACATTTGATGGCATCCCCGCCCCGCAAGGCGTGGCCGATCTGCGCCTGTCCGGTGCCAATGCCCTGCTTGATGCTCTCGTCAAAATCGGCCTGATAGAAGACAACGATGCCATCGGCGCGCGTATGGCGTTGGGTATATTCATGATGGCAGGCGACGCACCCGACACCCTCACCTCGAGCATCGAAATCAACGACAAAGGCCATATTTCCGCCAATGGCCAGCGCCTGAAATAGCACCTGCCACTTGCACCCTGCCTCTGCGCGCGTTACCTCATCCCCAACCCACACCGGAGGCCCGCATGACCCAATCCCTGAATGATCTGACACAGGCGCTACTCGCCGCCGCACGCGCTGCCGGTGCCGACGCGGCCGATGCCGTTGCCGTTGACGGCACGTCCCTCTCGATCGAGGTGCGCGGCGGGGCCTTGGAACAGGCCGAACGGTCCGAGGGCATCGACATTGGCCTGCGCGTCATGATCGGCCAACGACAGGCCAATGTGTCGTCGTCCGACACCCGCCCCGAAACCTTGGCCACCATGGCCGAGCGCGCCGTTGCCATGGCCAACGAGGCCCCAGAAGACCCCTATCTCGGCCTCGCCGACGCCTCTCAACTGGCGCAAAACTGGGATATCGGCGCGCTCGAACTCGCCGATCCCGCCGCCGAACCCGCCCCTGCCGATCTTGAAAGCGACGCCCGCGAAGTCGAATCCCTCACCCTCGCCCACGACGGCATCACCCAGATCCAGTCCGCCGCCGCCGCCTATTCAAACACCAACATCCACATCGCCACCAGCAACGGATTTTCCGGCGGTTACACCCGCACGAGCCGCTCGCTCTATTGCGTCGCCATCGCCGGGACCGGCTCCAATATGGAACGCGATCACGACGGTGACAGCCGCATTTTCCAATCCGATCTGCGCTCTGCCCGCGACATCGCCGACCAAACCGCCCAACGCACGCTTGACCGTATGGGCGCGCGCAAGCCCCCCACCGGAACCTATCCGGTGCTGTTTGACGAACGCATTTCCTCGTCTTTGATCGGCCACCTTCTTGGTGCCATCAACGGCTCTGCCATCGCGCGCGGTGCATCGTTCCTGCGCGATAGCCTTGGCCAACAAGTCCTGCCAACCACGCTTTCCGTGCTTGAAAACCCGCACCGCCCGCGCGCGGTCGGTTCCCGCGCTTTTGACGCCGAAGGCCTGCCCACCGCACCACGTGCCATCATTGACAATGGCACCCTGACCGGCTGGACGCTTGATCTCGCCACCGCGCGCCAACTCGACATGACGCCGACCGCCAACGCCGCGCGCGGCACGTCTTCGCCGCCCTCGCCCGCCACATGGAACATCGCCCTCACCCAGTCCGACCAATCGCGCGCCGATCTGATCGCCGACATGGGCACCGGCTTGCTTGTCACCTCGCTCATCGGCGCAACCATCAACCCCAATACCGGCGAATATTCCCGTGGTGCCGCCGGTTTCTGGATCGAAAACGGCGAAATCACCCATGCGGTCAACGAATGCACCATCGCCGGTAATCTGCGCGATATGTTGCTGCGCCTGAACCCCGCCAATGACGCCCGCGCGCATCTCTCAAGCGTGGTCCCGTCTATCCTCATCGAAGGAATGATCCTTGCCGGAGAATGATCTTGCCCTGCTGATACCCGCCGCCCGCCGCGCTGGTGAAATCGCCATGGAATTTAGTGGCCCCACCGCCAAAACCTGGGACAAACCCGACGGTGCTGGCCCCGTGACCGAGGCCGACCTCGCCGTCAATACCATGCTCGAAGACACCTTGCGCCGCGCCCGCCCCACCTATGGCTGGCTCTCCGAAGAAACCGAAGACACCACCGACCGCCTCGCTCTCGACACCACTTTTATCATCGACCCGATTGATGGCACCCGCAGCTTTATCAACGGCTCTGACACTTGGGCACATTCCCTCGCGATTGCCCGCAACGGGCGCGTCACTGCCGCCGTGATCTACCTGCCGCTTCTTGACAAACTCTATACCGCACGCGCGGGCCACGGCGCACACCTCAACGAAACCCCCATCCGCCCCTCGCAACGCCAAACCCTCACCGGTGCTGCCCTTCTGGCGGCCAAACCGAACCTCGACGCCGAACATTGGCACGACACCCCGCCCGACGTAGAACGCGCGTTGCGTCCGTCGCTGGCTTACCGTCTCGCCCTTGTCGCCCAAGGGGAATTTGACGCGATGATCACCCTGCGCCCGTCTTGGGAATGGGACATCGCCGCCGGTGATCTGATCCTGCGCGAATCCGGCGCTATCACCTCGGACCGCAACGGCAACCCTCTGATTTTCAACAACAAACACCCTCAGGTCAACGGTGTCATCGCGGCGGGAAAACCCCTTCACACCCGCCTAAAAACCGCCCTGAAACCAAACGCCGCCCGCCCGATCTTTGTTCCAAAAAGCGTTTCACCTTGATGTCGGAACGGCATTAAGGGGAAACGTTGCATAATGCTAATAGGTTACGGGTGCTTCGAGACAACATTGTGCTTCAATGTAATCTCGAAACACTTTAAGTATCCCCGCCGGAGGCATAGATTCTCTTAACCCAACCGTGCCACGGCCCACCGCGCCGCATCTCTCACCACCGCATCCGCATCCTCACACAACTCCTGCGCCACGCCCTTCAACCCCGCATCCCCCGAATTGCCAATCGCATAAAGAACATTGCGCACAAACCGGTTCCGCCCGACCCGTTTCACCGGTGATCCGGCAAAATGCGCCCGAAATGCCGCGTCATCCAACCGCACCAGTTCCGCCAATCGCGGCGCCACCAGATCGGCCCGCGCATGGTACCGCGCCTCACGCGCCGCCACCGCAAATTTGTTCCACGGACAGGCCGCCAAACAATCATCACAGCCATAAATATGATTGCCCAACGCACTGCGCAATTCCGCGTCAACCGGCCCGTGATGTTCAATCGTGAGGTATGAAATACAGCGCCGCGCATCCAACCGGTATGGCGCGACAAAGGCATCCGTCGGGCAGGCCTGCAAACAACTCGAACAACTGCCGCAATGGTCGATTTCCGGCGCATCCACCGGCAATTCAAGCGTGGTAAACACCGACCCGATAAAAAACCAGTTACCCAGATCGCGGCTCACCAGATTGGCATGTTTGCCCTGCCATCCCAATCCTGCCGCCATGCCCAACGCCTTTTCCGGCACTGGGGCTGTGTCGACAAACACCTTGACGCCGACCTCGCCAAAATCGCTCTTGGCCGCCTCGATCAACCAACGCGCCACCCGTTTAAGCCGCTTTTTGACAATATCATGATAGTCGCGGTTCTGCGCATAGACCGAAATTGCCCCGCGATCGGGCATGCCCATCACCGCCATCGGATCATGCTCCGGTGCATAACTTTCGCCCAGCATAATCACCGACTTGGCCTCGGGCCACAGGGCATTGGGATTACCCCGCCACGCCTGACGTTCGGCAAGCCAGCCCATTTGCCCGTGATATCCATTGTCGACATACGCCTTGAGACGCGCGGGCACCTGCGGCACATCCCATGGCCGACAAATCCGCAAACTGTCAAAACCCTCGTCAATCGCATACCCGCGAAGTCGGGATTTGAGGTCGGAATTCACCTAAAAATCAAGATCGGAATAATGTGCCGATTGCGGAAATCCCGGCACCTGATCGGCCAGAATGGACCGGAATGCAGGGCGTGATTTGATCTTGGCATACCAATCCTTGACCACTTCGCTACGGTTCCAATCCACATCCGAACTATAATCCAGACATGATATATGCGCCGCAGCGGCAAAATCCGCGAGGCTCATTTGTTCTCCGGCAAGCCATTTCCGCCGCTCCAACAGCCACGCCATATAATCCAGATGAAACTTGATCGCCCGCGCCCCCGCCTTGACGTTTTTACTGTCGGGATACCCCTGTTTCATCAGCTTCTTGTTAACCCGCTCATAGACAAGCTTTGACGTCACTTCATGGTGGAATTTATCGTCAAACCAACTCACCAACCGGCGCACTTCAAACCGCGCATCCGCGGTCTTGGGAAGCAACGAAACCTGCGGATATGCTTCTTCGAGATATTCACAAATCGCGCTGCTTTCGGTCAACGTCTTGTCGTCAATCCGCAAAATCGGCACTTTTCCCGCTGGATTACGCCGCAAAAAATCCGGCGACGGTTCCCAATACCGTTCTTCCACAAGCTCACATTCGATACGCTTTTCCGCCAATGACAACCGCACTTTGCGGCAAAACGGCGACAATGGAACATGGTATAATTTGGCCATAACGGGTATCTTCTTGCTTATCAAAGGATGCCCCTGAATAGCGCCAATCCCTGCCAATGATCAATCGCTATTCACGGCAAAACATTCCGCGCGCCCGTCAACGCGAATTGTCGCCGCGCCGTCCATGATCTGCGCCGCACGTCTTTGGGTGCGCGAAGACGGGTTTGCCGCCGATCGCATTTTGGGGGCCGGTAGTATCGCCGCCAATCGCGCCGCCTGCCGCGCAGTCAACGCTTCTGGCCCTATATTGAAATAATGCCGTGCCGCCGCCTCGACCCCGAACACCCCTTCGTCAAATTCCGCAATATTCATATAGACTTCGATAATCCGCTGTTTCGACCAAAGCGCCTCGACCAGGGGCGTCAACACCGCCTCGAGCGCCTTGCGGATCCACGAACGCCCTTGCCACAGATAGACATTTTTTACCACTTGCTGGCTAATCGTTGATGCGCCCCCTGCGCCGCCCTGTTCGATAACAGCGCGGATCGCCCGCATATCAAACCCCCAATGCGTGCAGAAATTGGCGTCTTCCGCTGCAACGATGCTGCGCGCCATGACCGGCGCCACATCTTCGATCGGAACCCAGATACGGTCAATCCCGCCAAGCCGCCGACCCTCGACCGTCATATAATGGGTGATCGTCGGGTTAATCACCGAATGTGCCAAAACAATCGCAAAAACCAGCGCAATAACCAATAAAACCAACCGCGTGATCCACCGGCGCAACCAACGCCCCAATTGCTGAAACGGCGCAAACGCGCGCGCGGTCAATGCCGCCCGCACACCTGCCTCCCGGCCTGCTTTCTTGTTTGATTTTTTGCTCTTTTTCGCCACAAAACCAGCTATAAACACTGAAGCCACAATAGAAAACCCGCAACTTGTCAGGCCGACAAAAGCATCGCCTCATGTTGCTTCAACACAGGCCGTGCCGGTCTCCAATGGTGCGCTGCATTTGGGTCTATCTCTGGAAACAGCGCCAAAACCTCGGCCTGCACGTCACCGTCCGCGCGGCTCATCGCATGCCCCGGCAAATAGCTCTCGGTTTGCACGCCCTCCGACAGGATAATTTCATGCTCTGCAAACAACAGGTGGATATACGCGACCTGCGCCGATTTGCGCGCATAGATCGTATCGCCATTCACCAGATGTTTTGCCGCGACAAGCACCTCGTCAACACCAAACAACAGTTCGGCCCGCCATCCGGTGACCAATATCCGGTGTTCCGGCGACACCTCGAGATCCGCAATATTGCCAATCGCCCCTTTGCAAAACCGGATCGGCGCGAACCGGCCCACCGCCGGCACACTCTGCCGCCCGATCCACAGGATCGGTTGCAACCCGTTGTCCATCGTCACAATCTGGTCGCCCACCCGCAAACTCTCGATTTTGCGCGGCCCGATTGCGGTCTCGATCATCGTCCCCGGCGTGAAACATACCGGCCCGAAATCGCCAACCGCAATTTGCGTGCTGGTGGTCACAAATGTCGAACTCACGAACGTCCCGTTTTGCAGAACCGATCCATCCGTTGGCGTGAAAACCGCCGGTTGCCCAGTCAGATAAAACGTCACGCCGGTAATGGTGACATTGCCAACCCCCGGAACATTCATCGTTATAACGTCATTATACCAAACACTTGTCACCTCGACCCCGTTAAAGGTATCGCCGACACCGGGCTGGATAAATCCATTATCATCGTTATCAATATAATCGTATGATGCCCAGTTAAGCGCAGTTCCAACCGGCGGCGGATTGCCCGGGTCCATCGTAAAAAACTGATCTGTATAGGTCGTTGGCATAAACGGAATCCCTGAAATCGCACAATTACAAGGGCCCGTATCACCGGAAATCTAGGTCAGATTATGGTAAAGTTATTATCAATTTTGTCATAAGTTGGCGGAAAAACCGAAATCCGCCACATTTCCCCCGACATGGATTTTCACCTCGTCGGGGGGGGGCAAACTTATTCGGCAGGCATCGCCTGATCTTCATAGGTCAACGGATGTTTCAAATGCACCAACATTTCCTTGGGGCAAACCTGCAGAAATTTATGCTTCTCTACCTCCCAATGTTGCAACAAATCGGCGGCCTTGCGGCTTCCGGTTTCCTCAAGATGGCGCTCTATCAATTCCTCAAGCTGCCCCATCCAATGATCGACCGTCACCGGATTGATCACCAATGTTTCCATGTTCATCAAATCCGCCGCCAACAGGTCAGGATCATAAAGATACGCCATTCCCCCCGACATGCCCGCGCCGAAATTCGGGCCGATACTTCCCAAAATCACCGCCACACCGCCGGTCATATATTCGCACCCCGAACTACCGCAGCCTTCGATAACCACTTTGGCCCCCGAATTGCGCACCGCAAACCGTTCACCGGCACGCCCCGAGGCGAACAAATACCCGTCTGTTGCCCCGTATAGAACCGTATTGCCAATGATGGTATTTTCTGCGGCCACCAACGGGCTTTGCATAGGTGGGCGCACCACAATCGTGCCCCCCGACAGGCCCTTGCCAACGTAATCATTGGCGTCACCCGACACTTCAAGCTTCAAACCAGACACCGCAAACGCGCCCAGTGATTGACCTGCAGATCCCGCCAGCTTCACTGTTAAATGGTTGTTTTGCAACGAATTATTCATGCCAAACTTGCGCACAATATGCGATGATACCCGCGTCCCCACGGTGCGGTGTGTGTTTTGCACCGCATAAGAAAGCTGCATCTTCTCGCCATATTCCAAAAACCGCGCCGCGTCGCGCACGATCTCGGCGTCCAATGTATCGGGCACCTCGACGCGCGGTTTTTTGCGGTCATAAACGATGTCTTTGGCCCCGTCCACGGTGATCAACAACGGGTTGAGATCAAGATCGTCAAGATGCGCCGACCCGCGCGAAACCTGCGCCAAAAGATCGGCCCGCCCGATGATATCATCAATCGATCGCGCGCCAATCGAGGCCAGAATTTCCCGCACTTCCTGCGCGTAAAACGTGATCAGATTGACCACCTTATCGGCGCTGCCCTCAAACCGCGCCCGCAAATCCTCGTCTTGGGTGCAGACGCCGACCGGGCAGGTATTGCTCTGGCATTGGCGCACCATTATGCACCCCATCGCAATCAACGCTGCGGTGCCGATACCGTATTCTTCGGCGCCCAACATTGCCGCCATCACAATATCACGGCCAGTGCGCAAACCGCCATCGGTGCGCAGGGTCACCCGCTCGCGCAGATTGTTCATGCTCAACACCTGATGCGCCTCGGTAAGGCCCATTTCCCACGGCAACCCGACATATTTAATCGAGGTCGCAGGCGATGCCCCCGTGCCGCCATTATGCCCCGAAATCAGGATAATATCGGCTTTGGCCTTGGCCACACCGGCGGCAATCGTGCCCACGCCGCTGCTCGCCACCAATTTCACCGTCACTTTGCACCGCAGATTGATCTGCTTGAGATCGTAAATCAACTGCGCCAGATCCTCGATAGAATAAATATCGTGATGTGGCGGTGGTGAAATCAACGTCACGCCCATCGTGGAATGACGCAACCGTGCAATCAACTCGGTCACTTTCATGCCCGGCAATTGCCCACCTTCACCCGGTTTCGCGCCCTGTGCGACCTTGATTTCCAATTCCTCGCACTGGTTCAAATATTCGGCTGTCACCCCGAACCGGCCACTGGCCACCTGTTTGATTTTCGCGCTCGGATTGTCACCGTTTGGTTCCGGCATAAAATGCGCGGGGTCTTCGCCGCCCTCGCCGCTGTCCGATTTCGCGCCGATCCGGTTCATCGCCACATTCAATGTCTTATGCGCCTCGGGGGATAGCGCCCCCAACGACATTCCCGGCGTCACAAAGCGTTTTCTAATCGCGGTGATGCTCTCGACTTCTTCGATCGGAATCGCGTCGCCAATCGGTTTGATCGCCAGCAAGTCCCGCAGATGGATCGGCGGGTTGGATTGCATTGCAGCGCTATATTGTTTCCAGATTTCAAAACTGGCATTTTTGCACGCCGCCTGTAAAAGCGCCATATTGGTTGCGCCCCATGCGTGGGTCTCGCCGGATTTACGCGCCTTGTAAAACCCGCCAACCGGCAAAATATCCGTGCCATTTTCCCACCCAAGGGCATGAATACCTTCGGATTTTCTCTGAATACCGGCCACGCCAATACCACTAATCCGGCTGGTCATGCCGGGGAAATATTCCGCGCACATCGCACGCGACAATCCCACCGCTTCGAAATTCAATCCCCCGCGATAGGACGAAATCACCGAAATCCCCATCTTCGCCATGATCTTGAGAAGTCCCTGATCAATCGCCTCGCGATAGCGCGCCACGGCCTCGGTCAACGTGCCTTGTGCAAGGCCGCGGTCGATCCGGTCGGCCAATGAATCTTCCGCCAGATAGGCATTCACAATCGTCGCGCCACAGCCAATCAGAACCGCAAAATAATGCGGGTCTATACATTCCGCCGAGCGCACCGCCAGCGAACAAAACGTGCGCAATCCTTTTTTGGTCAATCCAGAATGCACCGCGCTGGTCGCCAAAATCATCGGCATCGCGACACGTCCAGCGCCCTGTAACTGGTCGGTCAACACCAGATGCCCGGCCCCTGCCGCAACCGCATCTTCGGCCTCGGCGCGGATACGCTCCAACGCCGCGCGCAACCCGTCCGGCCCCGCGTCTGCATCGAATGTGCAATCAATTTCTGCCAGATCGGCGTTGAACAGATGCGTCAACTCATCCCACTGTGCATTGCCCACAAACGGGCTTTCTAACACAAGAATTTCGGTCTGGGCGCTGCTTTCATCCAGCACATTTTTCAAATTCCCGAACCGCGTTTTCAAACTCATCACCCGATATTCGCGCAACGAATCGATCGGCGGATTGGTGACCTGACTGAAATTCTGCCGGAAAAAGTGGCTCAACGGCCGGTATTTCTTCGACAAAACCGCGCTTGGCGTGTCGTCGCCCATGCTGGCCAATGCTTCTTTGGCGTCCTCGGCCATCGGGGCCAGAATTTGTTCCAGCACCTCCATGTCATACCCCGCCGCGATCTGCCGCTTGCGCAATTCATCGCCGCTATACAACGCCACCTCGGTCAACGATCCCAGCGATTCCTCAAGATTGTTGATCTTGCCAACCCATTCGCCAAACGGCCTACTCGCTGCCAATTTATCCTTCATTTCGCGGTCATGATACAACCGCCCCTCTTTCATATCGACTGCGATCATTTGCCCCGGACCCAGCGCGCCTTTTTCAACAACGCTCGCTTCATCCACCGGCACCATGCCTGCCTCGGACCCTGCCATCAACAACCCGTCGCCGGTAATCACATAGCGCAGAGGTCGCAAACCGTTGCGATCCAACCCGCCACAAACCCAACGCCCGTCGGTCATCGTCAACGCCGCCGGACCGTCCCACGGCTCCATCACCGAATTGCAATAACTATACATATCGCGCCACGTATCGGGCAATTCCACCGCCTGTTTCGACCAACTTTCCGGCACCATCATGGTTTTGGCCATCGGCGCATTGCGCCCCGCCCGCACCAGCACCTCGAACACCGCATCCAGCGCCGCACTGTCGCTTGATCCGTTGGCCACAATCGGTTTGATATCCTCGGCCATATCGCCAAACGCCCCGCTCGCCATGCGGATTTCGTGGCTTTTCATCCAGTTGAGATTGCCCTTAAGCGTGTTAATCTCGCCATTATGCGCCAACATCCGGAACGGCTGCGCAAGCCACCATTGCGGGAAGGTATTGGTGCTATAACGCTGGTGATAAATCGCAAACGCGCTCTCGAATCTTTCGTCCTGCAAATCGGGATAAAATTCCGCCACCTGCTCGGCGAGCATCATCCCCTTATAGATAATTGACCGGCACGAAAGCGACGCAATATAGAGATCCCGCACCTGTGCCGCCGCCGCCGCTTTTTCGATCCGCCGACGAATGACATACAATTCACGCTCGAACGTACCCTCATCCACTCCTTTGATATTGCTTATTAAAATCTGTTCAATCTCGGGCCGTGTTGCATTCGCCTTATCGCCAAGACACCCGACATGCACCGGCACATGCCGCCAGCCATAGATATAATAGCCCATGCGCAACACTTCGGTTTCCACAATCGTCCGACAGGTTTCCTGCGCGCCAAAATCGGTCCTCGGAAGGAAAACCTGTCCCACTGCAATCAATTTTTCGCGGTCCGGTTCATGCCCTGTGCGCCGGATTTGATCATAGAAAAACCGCCCCGGTATCTGCACAAGAATCCCCGCGCCATCGCCGGTTTTTCCGTCCGCATCCACCGCGCCGCGATGCCATACCGCCTTGAGCGCCTCAATCCCGTTTTCCACAACCTTGCGGCTTGCCTTGCCATCAATCGACACCACAAGGCCGACACCACAAGACGCATGTTCCTCGGTTTCGGAATACAGCCCGTTTTCGGCCATAAAGGCGCGTTTCTGTTCTTCCTTGGTCACCCAATTCTTGTCAAATGTCATCGTTCGTCTCCTTATTGGGGATCATATTTTCAGTCCGCGGCAAATTTAGCCCCGACATAATCTGGCTACATCCATATTGCGGCTTCACACTTAGAAACCCGGCCTCGCCCGGTTCGATAAACCGCACGGGCGCCGCGTCATATTCGGTGACTTCGCCGCCCACTTCATCGCGTCCCTGCCCGAGAAAGAAACTGCGGTACCGCTCGCTTACATATTGCTTGCCGGATGATTTCACCGGCTGATCCTCGACGCTGCTTTGTTCGCTATAATCATAGGCAATCACCAAAAGCGGCTCACCATCAATGGTGATTTTCTCCCCCGTGAGGCGGTCATAGCCGCACACCCGCTCCACCGCGGTTTCTGCTCCATCGACGCTAACCTGCACTTCGAAATCATAATTATCAGCACCCGCCTCCAACAGCCGGCTCAACGAATTTAGATCCCGCGCTGGCCGTTTGATTGTCCGCGATTCCCGACTGTCCGGCACATAGCTTTTGAGCCAGACAAACTCGCGATCCACCTGCTGCAAAAATTCCGGGCCGTCTTGGCCCATCGACATGATCCACTGGCTGCCCTCGGGATCGTCCGAACAGATCCAGTGATGTTCAACCCGACAATCCTTTTGCTGCACCGTCAAAAACGCCTTGCATCCGGGGGGCAATACATAACGGTCGCTTCCCGCCAAAACAGGGGCCGCAACAACCGACATTAGCGCCGCAATCAACGTCACATTTTTCATTATTTCACCCCGAACAATGCCAATGTCTGCGCGGTATCAAGCCGCTCACGCTCACCGGAAAATGTAAATGCATCCGGCTTGGCGTCATAGTAAATCTCGCGGCTCATCTGCAATCCGCTCTCGTCATCCAACAGGCCAATCGGCACATGATACACCGACGCATACGGCCCCTCCGCCGTCACCCGATACCACAGATTCGACCCGCATGTGTCACACCACGCCCGTTCCGCCCAGTCCGACGATTGATAGTGCTTCACATTTTCACCACCCTCAATTGTGATGGTTTCATCCGGCACCGTTAGACCAAGAAACGCCGATCCCGCCCAGCGTTGGCACATTTTGCAATGGCAACTGCCATACTCCGCCGCAAGTTCCGAGATGCGGAACGTCACGCCACCGCATAAACACGCGCCAGTTCGGTCTTTCAACATTTCCATCCCGCTCTCCCCTTCACCGGTTTAGGTCACACCCTGTGACCAACTGAATTTGAACCGCGCCATAACGTATGCACGCAATACATACGTTT
>JAUZRV010000131.1 GCA_030950105.1 Rhodobacterales bacterium
GACGTAAAACTGATCGAACTGAAATCAAGATAATAACCTCCGGGCCTGACGTTCAGAACAAAGATTCATATACCCGTATGATTTGCAACAACTTTCTAACCTTCAGTAAATCGCCCTGTAAACCTGTGATCCGGTTTTAGTAATGGATTTTTGCAGGTTTGCCAGCCCCAATTCTACTTTGTCTTTCCTTGTGCGTAGGTCAGGGCCTCGGTGAGGTAAGTCAAATATTCATCCTGAAATTCCAAAGGGATAAGCACCCATTCCTTGAACCGTTTCTTGGTGAAATTGAATTCCATACCCATGCCTGCGGTAATCAGGGCGTTCACCCGATCGGGCGAAACCTTGATAATCAAGGCGTCTTCTTTGTCAAACATCATTGCCATAAACGCGCCGCGATAGCGCAGGCAAGGTGTGCCCATCATTGTGGATTGTTCCACACCTGCGTGTTGCATTATCGCGGCGGCGGCGGGTTCATAGCCCATGATTGTGGCCTACATTTGCATCAACGGGGCGACGTCAATGGTGCCACCGATACCGATATGCGGGCAGGTGGCGGCGGCGGTGCAGGCCTCGTCCATGGTGGCAAATTGCAGGATGGTGAGGCCATTCAACGGCGCACCGGCGGGACCGTCATGGGTGCCGTTTGCATTAACATGTCGGGAGGCCCCGAAATACATGCCGGAATTGATCACCGCATCGCCGAGATCATTGATCCAGCCCATCCAGTTTGACATATGGGCCTGACCCTCTTCTTTGGTGGCAGGACGGGAACCGCCGTAATAGGCGAGGGCGAATTGCTGCATGGGTATCTCCTGATATAAATGTGCGTTACGATTTGTGAGTCTGTTATTGCAGGCGTCTAAATATGTTAAAGCAATTCGTCCTACGTCTCCATCAGAGCTTGCGCAAGAGGAGCGATTGGCCGCGCTGATGGTAGCACAAGGAATGGCTTCTGGATAGGTTTGGGCGAATGGCGGTGCCTCCAAAACGCGGGTTTTGCGGCCATGGAGGATTGGATTAGGTGAGTTGGAAGGTGGCATAGGTCAGCATGAGCGCTGAGGTGGCGGCCCCGACGGTGCGGATATGATTTCACCAGACCCATCGCACCAGATAACGCGCCCAAAGGGAGTATCCGAAACTCTGTGTATGGGGTTTAGCCCATGCGGTTTTCACGGGTCATCTGTTGAACCGTTCGGGATATAGAATAGCGAACTGATTGCGGGCGGCAACCCATTCTCTGACGCATCTTCCAGTCTTTTCAAA
>JAUZRV010000132.1 GCA_030950105.1 Rhodobacterales bacterium
ACACTCTAAACTCAGTTCAAAACGCCGCCGTCAACCCGGCCGATCCAGTGCGCCGGAAGGAAATACCCGGAGGCTGATGAATAATTCGGGCTAGAAAAGATTCTATGCCTCCGGCGGGGATATTTCAGGAACAAAGATAAATCAAACCTTTACCCGTTCCGATTTTGGATCATACATCGGCTTAAGCGCGGCCTCTGCCCTTACCCGCACACCCGCAACGTCGATTTCATAGGTTGAGGCCAAAAGATCCGCCGCCGTCTCGCCCTTGCACGGCACATATCCCAACCCAATCGCGCCACCCAAATGATGGCCGTAGCCCCCCGACGACAGATACCCGACGATCTCTCCGTTCCGTAGCACGGGTTCATTATGATAAAGCAGCGGTTCAGGATCGGTCAGCCGGAATTGCATCATACATTGTTCAAGTCCTGCATCCTTTTTCGCAAGCACCGCATCGCGCCCGACAAAGGCTGGTTTCTCGGTTTTGACAGCAAACCCGAGCCCTGCCTCAAGCACATGATCGGCACTGGTAATATCATGGCCAAAATGGCGGAACGCTTTTTCAAGGCGCGCACTATCCATCATATGCATCCCGCAATGTTTCATCCCCAGTTTCGCCCCTGCGATATTAATCACCTCAAATGCATGGGCGGCCATATCGGCGCTGACATAAATTTCCCAACCCAGTTCCCCGACATAGGACACACGGTGCACCCGCGCCAATCCAAGCCCAAGTTCGATGCCTTGCGCCGTCCCAAACGGGTTCACCGCATTGGAAAAATCATTGGGCGATACCCCATTCATCAATTCACGCGCCCGTGGTCCCATCACGGCAAGCACACCTTCGCCTGCGGTGACGTCGGTGATCACCGCGCGAAAATCGCCCAAATGACGGCGCAGCCATGTTTGATCAGCAGGCCGCGTGCCCGACGGTGTCACGATCAGATAGACGGTTTCGGAAAGGCGGGTCACCGTCACATCGGCCTCAATCCCGCCTGCGGTGTTCAAAAACTGCGTATAGACGATTTTGCCAACAGGCACCGACATATCACCACCGCAAACGTGGTTCAAAAATACCTCGGCGTCTGGCCCTTCCACGCGGATTTTCCCGAACGACGACATGTCATACATGCCCAGATTGCCCCGCACCGCAGCCACTTCTACCGCCACATTGTCAAAGAAATTCTGCCGCTTCCACGAATATTCATATGCCGGTTCTTGCCCCTTACGGGCGAACCAATTGGCGCGCTCCCATCCCGCTGCCTCGCCCATAACCGCGCTCTCGTTCAACAGATGCGCGTGAAACGGTGTGCGCCTGATCCCGCGCGCGCTTTCTTTCTGGCGATAGGGGAAATGATCCGCATAAAGCAGGCCCAATGTTTCAACTGACCGATCATGCAGATAGGATTTATTGCTTTGGAACGGCTGCATCCGCGCAATATCAACCCCCGAAAGATCAAACGGTTTTTCCCCCGTTTCCATCCACTGCGCCAACGCCATACCTGCACCACCCGCCGACTGGATACCGATAGAATTGAACCCGGCCGCGACCCAGACGTTATCCATCTCGGTGGCCTGTCCCAAATGATAGGCATCATCCGGGGTAAATGATTCCGGTCCATTAAAAAACGTGTGAATTCCCGCTTCGGCCAACATCGGCAACCTATTCACCGCCTGTTCAAGGATCGGTTCAAAATGGTCAAAATCTTCGGGCAGTTGGTCAAATTCAAAATCTTCGGGGATACCGTTCATGCCCCATGGCTTGCTCACCGGTTCAAACGCGCCAAGCATCATTTTACCCGCGTCTTCCTTGTAATAGGCACATTCATCAGGCACCCGCAGCACCGGCATTTGGGTCAATCCCTTGATCGGCTCGGACACGATATAAAAATGCTCGCAGGCATGTAGCGGCACATTGGTGCCGAGTATACGCCCGACCTCATGCCCCCACATACCGGCACAATTGACCACCATTTCACAGGTGATATGCCCGCTCTCGCCGTTCTCGTCTTGCCAATCAACGCCGGTGATGCGCCGCCCCGCACGCGCCCCCCCCGTCACCTTGATACGTTCCTTGACCAGCGCCCCGTTTTGACGCGCACCTTTGGCCATCGCCAGCGCGATATTGCCTGGATCACCCTGCCCGTCTTTGGCGATGTATATGCCGCCCAACACCCCCTCAAGATTGAGGTGTTCATAACGCGCGCCGATTTCCTTGGTGGTGATTTCTTCGACATCCACGCCGAACGCCCGCCCCATCGCCGCCTGTCGCAACAATTCTTCGTGGCGCGCCCCGGTAAGGGCGACCGAGATCGACCCGACTTCGCGCAACCCCGTAGAGATACCGGTTTCCGCCTCAAGACCCGCGTATAAATCAGCGGTATATTTCGCCAAACGGGTCATGGTAGAACTGGCACGCAATTGCCCGATCAATCCCGCAGCGTGCCATGTTGTGCCGCTGGTCAAGGCCTTGCGCTCCAATAGAACCACATCTTTCCAGCCCTGTTTGGCCAGATGATAGGCGACCGAGCAACCGATAACGCCGCCGCCAATAATGACCACGCGGGCCGATGTTGGGAGTGTCATTTTTCATAGTCCTTGCAAAGGGTTATATTGTTTTCAGAAATGGTTCACGCGCGCAGCCGGCTGTTGTCAGGGTCCCAGAGAGGGCAATCTTCCTGCACCACGGCACGGCATTTTTCGCCATATATATCGACCTCAATTTCGGTGCCCGCCACCGCGAGATCGGCGCGGATCATTCCGAGCGCAATAGACGCATTCACCCGATGCCCCCATGCCCCCGACGTGGTTTCGCCAACGATTTCCCCACCGTGCCAGAGCGTCGACATATAGGGCGCATCCGTATCGCCCGCGTCCACAATCAGGGTCACAAACCGCTTTGAAACCCCGCGTTGTTTTTCGGCCTGCAACGCTGCCTTGCCCGGAAAATCCTGTGGTTTGTCAAATTTCACAAACCGCTCCAACCCGCCCTCAAGCAGCGAATAATCAGTCGATAGATCGCCTTTCCATGCGCGATACCCTTTTTCAATCCGCAGGGAATTGAGCGCATACATGCCAAACGGCGTTGCCCCAGCCGCCAAAACCGCCGCATAAATCGCGCCCTGATCGGCGTTGGCGCAATGGATTTCCCAACCCAGTTCACCAGCAAATGACACCCGCGCCAATGTGGCCGGACATCCCGCCACGACGGCCTGTTGATGGCTAAGCCAAGTGAGCGACAGATCCGCATCCGAAATCTGCGCAAACAGATCACGCGACAACGGCCCGGTGACAATCATCGTGCCAAATTCGGTGGTCTGATCGCGCAGGCACAAATGCGTCGGCAACGCATTTTTCAACACTTCGAAATCATGCCACTGTGCCGCCCCTGCGGTGATCAAGGTGAATTCATCCTCGCCGTGCCGCATCACCGACATTTCGGTAAGAATACGCCCACGCACATCGGCAAAATACGCCAAATTCATCCGCCCGATTTTTGGCAAACCACCGGTAATCGTGCCACGCAATCCTTCCGCAGCACCTTCGCCCGATAGGGAAAACCGCGAAAATCCGGGCAAATCAAGCACCCCGACGCCGTCACGCACCGCCGCACATTCCTGTGCTATACGCGTGGCCCACGGCCCTTGGCGCCCCCATGTATGGGTTGCGCCCTCGGATATATCATCGCCATCTCGGGCAAACCAATTGGCGCGTTCCCACCCGTTGTAGGCCCCCATGACACCGCCCAATGCGACAACTTTTTCATGCACGGGGGATGTCTTTTGATTGCGTGCGGCGGGCCATTCATGGTGCGGGAAATGCATGGCATATTCATTGCCGTATACCTCCATGCCCTTGGCAACACAGTATTTATCATCGGTATAATCGGTAAAGCGGCGCGGATCACACGACCACATATCCCATTCTGTCTGCCCGTCTGTTATCCACTCGGCCAACACCTTGCCCGCACCGCCCGCCTGCGCAATCCCGAAGGTAAAAACACAGGCCTCAAACGCGTTTTTCACCCCCGGCATCGGACCAAGCAACGGCAATCCGTCCGGCGTATAGGGGATCGGCCCGTTGATCACCCGATTGACACCCGCCGTCCCCAATAGCGGCACCCGCGCCATTGCGTCTTCGATATGCCATTCAATCCGGTCAAGATCATCAGGGGATAGTTGGAAACTGAAATCCTCGGGCATCGGATCATCGCCATCTACCCAATGGGCGCGGCAATTGCCCTCATACGGCCCAAGGTTGAACCCGTTCTTTTCCTGACGCAGATAATACGAGCTATCAACATCGCGCAACAGCGGCAATTTCGCGCCGGTTTTTTCAACATAATCCGCGATTCCGGGAATTTCCTCGGACAGCAGATATTGGTGGCTCATCACCATCATTGGCACCCGCCGCCCCCCGTGGGGGATAAACCATTCCCCCACCCGCTGCGCATAATACCCCGCCGCATTAACCACGATATCACAGGCAATATCGCCCTTTTCGGTATGCACGATCCACCCGTCACCATCGCGCGACACACCCGTTGCAGGCGTAAACCGCAATATTTTCGCGCCCAAATCACGCGCGCCCTTGGCCAACGCCTGGGTCAATTGCGCGGGGTCAATATCGCCATCATGCGGATCATAAAGCGATCCTTTAAGGTCATGGGTTTCCAAAAACGGATACCGCTCTTTGGTCTGCTCCGGCGTGAGGATTTCAATATCCATCCCCTGATAGACGCCCATTGATTTGGCGCGCGCAAATTCCATCATCCGCGCCTCGGAGTGGGCCAAACGAATGGATCCGGTGACGTGATAATTCATCGGATAATCGACCTCTGCCCCCAATCGGGAATAAAGTTCGGTAGAATAGCGTTGCATATTCATGATCGACCAAGAGGTTGAAAACGTTGGCACATTTACGGCCGCGTGCCATGTTGATCCCGCTGTCAATTCGTTCTTTTCCAGCAACACACAATCGGACCACCCCGATTTTGCCAGATGATACAGCGCCGAGGCCCCGATAACGCCGCCGCCGATGATGACCACACGGGCCGAGTTTGGGAAATCCGACATAGGTTTGCCCCCTTAGTTGATCGCAAGACGCGCCGCGAGACCGCCAAAAATCACTGCTGAAATCTTGTTCATAGTGCCCGCCGATTTGCGCACCCGCTGCGCCATCAGCCCCGCAAAAACCCCATAGGTGCCGTCGGTAATAATCCCGCCAATGCCAAGGATCACGCCGAGAATAACGATCTGCTGCCAGACCGGCCCAATCGCGGGATCGGTAAATTGCGGCAGAAACGCAAGGATGAACAAAACCACCTTGGGATTCATCAGATTGGTCAAAAACCCGCGACGAAACGCGCGCCAAACATCGGACCGCCCCTTGCGCGTGGCAATATCGGGGTCCGCCGTCCAACTCGCATAGGCGAGATAGGCCAGATAGGCCGCCCCCGCATAGCGCACCCCGTCCAAAAGCGCAGGCGAGGCCGCAACCAAAACCGCAAGACCCGCCGCCGCAAGGCCCACATGCACCATAACCCCAAGCGAAATACCCGCCGCCGCCGCCAAACCGGCACGCGGCCCACCGGCCACACCGCTGGCAATGGTAAACATCATATCCGCCCCCGGCGTCAGATAGAGAAGAAAAGACGCCCCGATAAAGGTCGCAAATGTCCACGGGTCCATCGCAAGGAAAGTCTCAATCATTCAATTTTCTCCAATTGGTGTCGAAGCGCCCAACAGAACGCCATAAACGATAAAAAGCACCGCCATCACACGGCGCAACCAGACATTAAAAACCGCGCCCAGCGCCGCACGGCCAAGCCCCGCCCCAAGTGCCGTATAGGTCACATAAGACAGAGCCGTGATGGTAAGGGCAGTTGGCAGAATCACCCACATCTGCGCACCAATCGGCACGTCCGGTTGCACGAACTGGCTAAACGCGGCCAAATACCCCGCAACCGATTTCGGGTTGATCGTCGCAATCATAAAGGCGCGCCAATATAGGGACCCGCGCGGCTGTTCTTTGGCGCGCACCGGTTGGTTCGCGGTGATCCAGCCCCGCACGCCAAGGATGATCAAAAACCCCGCCCCGATCAATTTCGCCACCATGAATGCCTCTGGTGAGGCCGCAATAAGCGCGGTAATCCCGAACGCCGACAGGGTTAGAAACAGTGTCGCCTGCGTTAATATCGCCGCCACCCCCCAAAGGAGCGCGCACAAATCCGACCCGCATCCCGTTCACGATGCAATTAAGCGCATTTGGCCCCGGTGTGGTTACAAAAACCACCCAGAACAATGCAAATATGGTCCAGCCCTGAAAACTCACTTCATTCCCCAAATACACAGGTCTAATATACTGGCGGTGCGATCACCCAGATCGCAACAGCCGGTTGATCATAAGGGTTCGCCCAACTGTGGGGTTCCCCGCGAATACGAAAACTATCGCCGGGATGGATGGTAAAGGCCCGCCCGCCAATCACCAGATCAAGCCGACCGGAAATCAAATACCCGACCTCTTGGGTGGGGCGCGTCACCACGTCTTTAATCTTGCTGTGGGGTGCAAATATTGAGCGCACCATTTCAAAATCATCCGTCAAATCCGGTGATAACAGTTCTTCCGTCAACCCGCCCTCGTCCGATCCCAACGGACGGCGCGCCCCCTTACGCACGATAAATCCCGCCTCATTGGCAGGCGCATCCGATTGACCAAAGAAGATCGAGATCGGCACATCCAGAATCTGCGAAATCTGGCGCAGGTCATTCACTGAAGGCGCCGAAAGGTCACGTTCAACCTGTGACAGCCACCCAACCGAGCGCCCCAATTGATCGGCCAGATCGGCCAACGTCACCCCGCGCGATTTACGCAAAGACCGCAGATCCGCGCCAAGGGACTCAGATAATGCCTGAGGAGAAAGGTGCTTCATGTCGATACCGTTCGATTCCGTGAAAATTTGGCCATTTTTTTCACTTTGCTGCGGATCAGTGAAAAAATCAAACCTTTTTTCACGCACTTGCGAAACATGCCTCTAAGGAAACTCTGAACAACATGGCTTTCGGCATGCGGAAGTTGTCGATTGCCGCTCGAGTTCACGGCACCAGCCGTTTTGCGGCCGCTTTCGCGACTGTTTTACCCCGCTCCCCTGATTACAGGCAGACTCCGCCCTCAAG
>JAUZRV010000133.1 GCA_030950105.1 Rhodobacterales bacterium
CGAAAGGCCGCGCGCATGCCTTTGCGGCCGCTGATCATCGACAAAAGGACCAACCCCAGCGACGCGTCAAGTGGGTGTTGACGGCCTTGCCTGCCGCGCGGATCAGGAACCTGACGTAAAACTGATCGAACTGAAATCAAGATAATAACCTCCGGGCCTGACGTTCAGAACAAAGATTCATAGACCCCTATGATTTGCAACAACTTTCTAACCTTCAGTAAATCGCCCTGACGATGCATGCAAAAATGGGTGGTCAACAGCCACTATTTTGAGCAATATGCGGGTTAATTTCCGAAGCGAAAGGCAAGACATCCATTATGGACAGTATTGATCAACAATTAATCGCAGCGTTGCGCCATGATGCGCGGGCTTCGCTTTCGGCATTATCGACCCAAGTCGGCGTGTCGCGCACCACCGTGCGGGCGCGGATTGAGCGGATGCAGAACCGCGGGGATATTATCGGGTTTTCGGTAGTATTGCGCGGCGATGTTGCCGATGATCCGGTGCGCACGGTGATGATGATCGGGATTGAAGGGCGCGGCACCGACCGGATAGTGCGCCAGTTGAACGGGCTGTCACAGGTGCGCGCGGTTCATTCTACCAATGGGCGTTGGGATCTGATTGTGGAAATCGGCACATCGACATTGGAGCAGCTCGACGAGGTTCTCAAAGCGATCCGGCGCTTTGAGGGGGTGGCGACCAGTGAAACCAGCCTGTTGTTGGCGACGAAAAAAACATCCGGATAAGAGGATTAATCCGAAAGCGCGGAAATCAGCAGAAACAGGGCATGATCACGTGCGGCAATGCGCACATAATCGCGCCCGCGCGGGCCAAATTCAATGGTTTCGGCCTCGGCATCGCGGCCCTGAAAGGCAAGGCCAAAGCAAACCCGCCCTTCGGGTTTGTTGGCCGATCCGCCGGGCCCCGCAACGCCGGTGATCGACACGGCCAGTGTTGCATTGGAATGTGCCAAAGCGCCGATGGCCATTTCAAGGGCAACGGGTTCGGAAACCGCGCCAAATCGATCCAGCGTACGCGGCAAAACACCAAGCATTTCGGATTTGGCCGCATTGGAATAGGTGACAAATCCGCGGTCAAACATATCGGACGATCCGGCAATACCGGTGAGGGCCGCCGAGAGCATCCCGCCGGTGCAGCTTTCGGCTGTGGCGATCATCACGCCGTGACTGCCGTGATTGCGCGCCAATTGGAGAAGGCGGGCGGCACTCATGATCTAGAATAGACCGTGCGAGATTGCAGCGCCGGCAAGCACCGCTATGGCCGCAAATACACCGGCGATTATGTCGTCGAGAATCACCCCGAAGGCATCGCCGCGCCGATCCGCCCAACCAATAGGGCCGGGTTTCCAGATATCAAACAGGCGGAAGGCGGCAAAGGCCACAATCCAGCCGGGATAAAGCGCCAACACATCAATGCCGAGCTTGCTCGCGCTATAGGACACTGGCCAAAGCGCGATCCATTGGCCGACCACCTCGTCAATGACGATTTCTGAGGGGTCGTGATCGTCCTTGCCACGGGTTTCAACCGCGGTGGCCCACCATCCGGCGAAAAACACCACCACTGTTGCAATCAAAAGCGCCGGAAACCCGCCGAGGATATGCAAGGCCCAGGCCACGGGCAGAGCCGCAAGTGATCCCATGGTGCCGGGCGCCGGGCGCAGATGGCCGATGCCCAGAAAAGTGGCGATTAGGTGGCTCATACGGCCACCAGAGTTGCTGTTGCCATGGCGGCAATTCCTTCTTCACGGCCGGTAAACCCGAGCCTTTCGCTGGTGGTGGCCTTGATTGATATCCGATCAATCGAAAGCCCGGTAATTGCGGCCATCGCCGCGCGCATTTCCATCGCGTGCGGTCCGATTTTCGGATGCTCGCAAATGAGAGTGCAATCAATGTTGGATATATTAAAGCCCTGTTTTTGTGCCATTTCAACCGCATGACGCAAGAATATATCACTAGACGCCCCGCGCCATTGCGGATCAGACGGCGGAAAATGTTGACCAATATCGCCTTTGGCCATGGCCCCGTATATCGCATCGGTCACCGCATGCATCCCGACATCGGCGTCAGAATGACCCAAAAGAGCACGATTATGCGCGATGGTCACCCCGCAAAGGGTCACCGCGTCGCCGTCACAAAAAGCATGCACATCAAACCCGTTGCCTACTCTGATATCCATCGTTTTTCCCGCTCTTGTTTTCTTCAGAATCGTTTCGGCACGCGCAAAATCGGCCGGTGTGGTGATCTTGAGGTTTTCTTCGTCTCCGGCAACAATCGCAACAGCCATACCCGCCTGACGGGCCACTTCTACATCGTCGGCCGCGGTGCCGGAACAGGATTTATGGGCTGCCAAAATTGCATCAAAATCAAAACCTTGCGGCGTTTGTGCGCGATAAAGACCGGTCCGGTCCAGTGGCCCTTCAACGCGGTTATTGCGCCCGCGCCACAAAGCATCGGACACCGCAAGCGCAGGGGCCGCGCCTTGTGTCGGAGTGATGTTTTCCAACACCCGATAAATGACCTCAGCAGAAATGCAAGGCCGCGCCACATCGTGAATAAGGACGCGATCAATGCCGTGCCCAACAAGCGCCAGCAACCCGTTTTGCACCGAGGCATCGCGGGTTTCGCCGCCAATCGCAACAGCAATATTGCCGGATTCAGGCAACAGGGCAAGGTCGTCAGAATGAAGCACGACGACAATCCGGTGAATTTCGGGCAGGGCGCGAAACGCGTCGATCGTCCAGTCAATCACCCGGCGACCGGCAAGCGGTTGCCACTGTTTGGGGATATCCCCACCGGCGCGCAGGCCACGTCCGGCGGCAACAATAACGGCGGCAGTTTTCATTGCATGGGTTTCTTTCATCGGCAAATACGCTTAGCAGTTTCACCTTGCATAGGGTGTGGCGCCGCGAAGGGCAATCCGCCAGAATTGGGGGGCGAACCGAAGGCGCGTTGCGTCGGAATTTGGCGCCCAACAATTGGGCATCGTTTGTCGCATTGCCTATTTTATGTGCATGCGCCATTGAGGCCTCGGTAAAAAAGACTATTATCGCATTTCAGGCCGTCAGTTGTGTGGCCATAAACCCAGCAGTGGACCCATTCGTGACGATCAAAATCGGCCATAAATCGCTTTGTCCGCCGGTGTTGCTTGCACCGATGGCGGGTATCACCGACCTGCCGTTTCGCAATCTGGTGCAGCGGTTTGGGGCCGGTCTTGTGGTGTCGGAAATGGTATCTTCGCAGGAAATGGTGCAGGCAAAACCCGGAGTGCGCGAGCGGGCCGAACTAGGACCGGTAACAAGTGCCGAGTTAGGGCCAGAATTGGGGCCAGAATTGGGGTTGGGTGGGGCCGGAACATCGGTGCAACTGGCCGGTCGTGATCCGTATTGGATAGCCGAGGCTGCGCGCATTGTGGCGGCAAACGGGGCGCAAATCATTGATATCAATATGGGATGTCCGGCCAAAAAAGTGGTAAACGGATATTCAGGGTCGGCATTGATGAAAGACCCCGATCACGCGCTGCGCCTGATTGATGCGGTGATTTCTGCGGTTGATATCCCTGTGACCCTCAAAACCCGCCTTGGGTGGGACGATAAAATGTTGAACGCCGCCGATATTGCCACACGCGCCGAGGATTCGGGCATTGCGATGATCACAATCCACGGCCGCACCCGATGTCAGTTTTACAAAGGGCAGGCCGATTGGCGGGCGATCAACGCGGTGAAACGCGCGGTTTCGATTCCTGTGATTGCAAATGGCGATATTATTTCCATCGAGGCGGCGCGCATGGCGATGGCGCAATCGGGGGCCGACGGGGTGATGGTGGGGCGCGGTGCGCAGGGGCGGCCGTGGTTTCTGGCGCAAATCGGGGCGGCTCTTTTTGGGACTGCGCCGCCGAAGATCCCGAAAGGCGCGAAATTTGTCGATATGGTGACCGGACATTACCTTGAAATGTTGTCATTTTACGGGGCTGATCTTGGCGGGCGGGTCGCGCGCAAGCATCTTGGGTGGTATATGGACTCTGTTGGCACTGCGCGTGAACAGCGCCGCCAGGTATTGACCGCCGCCCCCGAGGAGGTTCCATTCCTGTTGAAAACGGCGTTGGTTCGGTGCAAAAACGGTCAGGTGATGGCATGATCGGGATCGAAAACAACCTGTGGCTATCGTTACCGTTGCCGGCCATTCTGGTCGATGCGCACGACGGTATTGTCGATATCAACCCTGCCGCCGAAGGGTTTATGAACACATCGGCAAAATCCCTGCGCGGGGTGCCGGTTTGGGATCATCTAAATGTGGATGCCCCGATTGAGATCGCCTTTGCGCGCGCCCGTGAGGGCAATACCACGCTTTCGGTGAACGATGTCGATGTGGGCACCGGCGCGCGCCCGCCACGCCAGAGCAATCTGCAAATAGCCCCTTATTCGGGCGCGGACCAACACATGTTGATCCTGATCTCCCCGCGTCAATTGGTCGGGCGGGTAACACAGGGCAACGCGGTGAAATCGGCGGCAAAATCGGCGATTGGCATGGCGGAAATGCTGACTCATGAAATAAAGAACCCGCTGGCCGGTATCACCGGGGCTGCGCAGCTTGTGTCGATGAACCTGCGGGGCGATGACCTTGAATTAACCGATCTTATCGTGGCCGAATCGCGGCGGATTGTGCGGCTTCTGGATCAGGTTGAACAATTTGGCAATCTTTCGGCGCCCGATCTCGCGCCGGTCAATCTGCATGATGTTCTGGATCGTGCGCGGCGGTCTGCTCTGGTCGGGTTCGGCGCGCATATGACAATTGTCGAAGACTATGACCCGTCGTTGCCCTTGGCCTATGGCGATCTTGATCAACTGGTGCAGGTGATCCTCAATTTGTTGAAAAATGCCGCACAGGCCGCGGATGAAGCCGGTGGCACCATTCGATTGCGCAGTTTTTATGAACATTCCTATCGTTTGCAACGCGCGCCCAAGCAGCCAACCCAAATCGGGATAGAACCAGAGCCGGACCCAATCACGGCGGCGCGCCCGCTTCCGCTTCAAATTGAAATTATTGATGACGGGCCAGGAATTGCGCCCGAATTGTTGAATGATATTTTTGATCCATTTGTGTCAGGGCGTGAAAACGGCACCGGTCTCGGGTTGGCGCTGGTGAGTAAAATTATCTCGGATCACGGCGGCTGGATCACGGTCACCTCGGTGCCTTCGCGCACGGTGATACGTCTTTCGTTGCCAATCGCCCCAAAAAACCAAACCGCCACAGCCGCCAATAGCCCGACAAATAAGGAACCAAGATAATGGATGGAACCGTCCTTGTTGCCGATGATGATCGCACGATTCGCACCGTTTTGACCCAGGCATTGACCCGTGCCGGTTGCCGAGTGCATGCCACATCGTCACTAAGCACGTTAATGCGGTGGGTTGCCGAGGGCAAAGGCGACGCCATCATCACAGACGTGGTTATGCCTGACGGTAACGGCATTGAAATGCTCCCCAAGATCAAAGAGTTACGGGCCGACCTTCCAGTGATTGTCATTTCAGCGCAAAACACCATTATGACGGCTATTCAAGCAACAGAAGCCAAGGCATTTGACTATTTACCTAAACCGTTTGACCTGCCGGACTTGATGAAACGCACGGCGCGCGCCTTGGAACAAACCGATCAGGCCGCCCGCCGCGCAACCCGGGCACAGACCGAAAATGAACGCCCTGATGATTTGCCACTGGTGGGGCGCACGGTGGTGATGCAGGCGCTTTTCCGGTCTCTGGCGCAAATCATGCACAGCAATGTGCCGATGTTGATCGTCGGCGAAACCGGCACCGGAAAAACTCTAATCGCGAAAATAGCCCATGATTATTCGGATCGGCGCGCACAGCCCTTTGTTGTCGCCACAGCCAGTGATCTTCATGCTATGGACGGACCGGAACGCATTTTGGCGCGCGCCAAATCCGGCACCATTGTATTTGATGAAATCAGCGGGCTAGACAGTGAATCGCAAGTCAACATCGTGCGCATGATTGATGCGAGCCGCGAGGGCGGTCCGCGATTTGTTGCAACCACCCAAACCAATCTGGCACAGGCATTGAAGCAGGGGCAATTGCGACAGGATTTGTATTACCGCCTCGGCGGCGCGACCCTTACGGTGCCGACGTTGCGCGAACGCGTGGATGATATCGCGCTGTTGAACGCGCATTTTCTCGCTAACATCAGCAACGAATCGGGTGCCGACACGGCGCTGTTCCTTTCGCCGGACGCCCTCGACCATATGCGCGCCTATCGCTGGCCCGGGAATGTGCGGCAGTTGGAAAATGCGCTGCGCAGGTTGGCGCTTGGGGCGCAGGGCGGGCAAATCACGGCCAGTGATGTTGAAATGATGCTTGCCGAACAACCCGAAGAACCGCCGGTCGCGGGGGGCACCGATTCAGATCGGCTCTCGGCGTCGGTTGGGCGGCATTTGCGCCGGTATTTTGATCTTCACGGCGGAATGTTGCCGCCAAACGGGCTTTATGCGCGTATTTTGCGCGAAATCGAAACCCCTCTCATTGAAATTGCGCTTGAGGCGACGGGGGGAAATCAGGCCAAATGCGCCGATCTTCTGGGCATCAATAGAAATACCCTGCGAAAGAAAATTGCAGAACTGGATATTCACGTGACACGGCGCCGCAAATTGATGTAAAAGGGCAACATTACCGTGTGCAACCTGCAACAGAAATATTCGTGACCGCAAGATATTGTGGAATTGTGCATCTAACACACTTTGAATTTGCCGCATCTGCGGCAACAGATAAATACAGGGAAAAGAGGTCATGGGGTGACAACCCGGGCGCAAAATAGCAGTTTTAACCGGCTAACCCGTCTGCGGCGGCAGCGGCGTGTGCAAAATTTTGCAACGCTGGGCCTCGTGCTATTGGGTCCAATTCTCACGTTGGCGACCTATTTGGTGCTTGGCCCGCTGGATCAGGGGGCGTCGGCGCCGGGGCTGCGTTTTGTTTTGCTGGCCGATCTGGTCTATGTTTTGGCAATTGCGACGCTGGTTTTGCAACGTGTCGCCCGTATGGTTGCCGCACGGCGGGCCAAATCGGCAGGTTCTCGCCTGCACTTGCGGCTCACTGGGGCATTTGCCCTGATGGCGTTGATCCCGACGATTACCGTGGCGGTTTTTGCCGCCTTAACCGTTAACATCGGCCTTGAGGGGTGGTTTTCAGAGCGTGTGCGGCAGGTGGTGGGCACTTCGCTTTCTGCCGCCGAGGCCTATGAGAGCGAACAAATCGAAGGCTTGCGCCAAGACGCCATCGCGCTTGCCCGTCTTATTGACGAAACCAAACGTGCGATCGGGTTTTTGGAAGAAGCCAATATTCGCGAGGTTCTTACCCAGGGGCAGGCGCAAATTCAACGTGGCCTGCGCGAGGCCTATGTGATTGATTCCTCCGGTGCTATCCGCTCTAGGGGGGATCGGTCGTATTTGTTCGACTTTGAGCAGCCAACAATGGCCGAAATCGCGTCTGCGCGGGCCGATGGCATTGTAATTATCGAGGATTGGGACAACTTCGAATTTAGGGCTTTGGTGCCGCTCGATACATTTGTGGATCGCTTTGTGTATGTAAGCCGCGCGGCGGATGGTGACCTTCTCAAGCTTCTTGATGACACTCAGGAAACCGCGCTTCTCTATCAACAGCTTGAAAGCGAACGCGGCAAAGTGTTGTTCGAGTTCGGGCTGCTTTATCTCGGGTTTGCCCTGATTTTGATTCTTGCGGCGGTCTGGCTCGGCATGTGGTTTGCCGAACGTCTGGCGCGCCCAGTGGGCCGTCTTACCGGAGCGGCGCAGCGGATCGGGGCGGGCGATCTTGATGTGCAAGTGGTCGAAGAAGACGGCGACGACGAGATTGCAATGCTGGGGCGTTATTTCAATCAGATGACTCGCCAACTCAAGGGGCAACGCGATGCGCTACTTGAAAATACCGCGCAGATTGATCGTCGCCGCAGGTTGTTTGATTCGGTGTTGAGTTCGATCACGTCGGGCGTTGTCGGCCTTGATCCAGAGGGGCAAGTGACCTTTGTGAATCAGGCCGCGCGGCGGTTGCTGGATTGGTCCGAAGATCGACATGAGGCCGATCAGAAATCTGTGGCTCTCAAAGTTGCGGTGCCCGAATTTGGCGATATGTTCGAGGGCTTGCGCAGCGGCAGCGCGCGCATTGCCCAAGGCGAAATCAAGGTAAGCCGGGCCGGCCGATTGGAAAATCTATTGGTGCGGATGGCAACGCGGCGCAATGTTGACGGCATCCGTGAGGGATATGTCGTTACATTTGAAGACGTTACCGATCTTGTGGCCGCTCAGCGCATGGCCGCATGGGGCGATGTTGCCCGCCGGATCGCCCATGAAATCAAAAATCCGCTTACCCCGATCCAGCTTTCAGCAGAGCGCATCAAGCGAAAGTTTCGCAAACACCTTGATGAGGATCTGGCCAGCAATCTTGAACAATATACCGATGTTATCGTGCGACAAACCAATGATTTGCGCCGTATCGTTGACGAGTTTTCCAAATTTGCCCGTATGCCCGAACCGGAATGTCGTGAAATATCGCTTACTAAACTGCTCGGGGATGTGGTGTTTTTACAAGAGAACGGCCTACCGGATGTGCGTATGGTGTCCGATTTGTCACCCGATGACCTTATCGGTGATTTCGATGCAACCATGATCAATCAAGCCCTGATAAACCTGATTAAGAACGCGGCGGAAGCCACTGAATCCTATAGTGAAAAACATGGTTCAAAAGGATTCACCCCCGAAGTTCACATCTCGAGCAGCACCGCCCATGAACAGGCGGTTATTACCATTTCCGACAATGGGATCGGTCTTCCCGAAGATCGCGCGCGGTTGTTTGAACCCTATGTGACGTCGCGCGCTGCGGGCACCGGGCTTGGGCTTCCGATTGTCAAAAAGATCATCGAAGAACACGGCGGCAGCTTGTCGCTTGAAGATGCCGAGGTTTTTGCCGGCAACACCCATTTCGGCGCGATGGCGGTGATCCATCTGCCAATCAAAGTTCAACATTCGACCGATGAAGAAACCCCGACGAGCCATCCTTTCGACAAAACAAAAAAACAAACGGTGTGAAAGCATATGAGTGATATTCTTATTGTAGATGACGAACGCGATATTCGTGAATTGATATCCGACATTCTTGAGGACGAAGGCTATGTCACGCGGTTGGCGGGCAATTCCGACGAGGCCATGCGTGAAATTGCCAACGCGCAACCGTCGCTGTTGATTCTCGATATCTGGCTTAAAGATAGCAATATGGACGGGATTGATATTCTTAAAACCGTCAAACGGGATTATCCGGATGTGCCGGTGGTGATTATTTCGGGTCATGGCAACATTGAAATTGCGGTCGCGGCAATCAAACAAGGCGCTTATGATTTCATCGAAAAGCCGTTTAATATTGATCAGTTGATGGTGGTGGTGCGGCGCGCGATGGAGACGTCGAAATTGCGCCGTGAAAACGTGACGCTGCGCCGTGGCGAAGGGGCGGTTACCGAAATGCAAGGCGCGTCGGTGGCCTTTCGTACGCTGCTTGGGCAACTCGACAAGGTGACAAAATCCAACGGTCGGGTCATGTTAAGTGGGCCGGCGGGGGTCGGCAAAGAATTGGCCGCGCGTTATATTCATAGCAATTCCAACCGCGCCAGCGCCGCCTTTATCACGGTTGGCTGCGCCTCGATTGAACCGGACAAAATGGAAGATGTCCTGTTCGGGCGCGAATCTGCCAAAAGCGGGATTGAACCGGGTCTTCTGGAGCAAGCCAATGGCGGGGTGATCTATTTTGACGAGGTCGCCGATATGCCGCTTGGCACGCAATCCAAAATCCTGCGGGTCTTGGTCGATCAACAATTCTTGCGCGTTGGTGGCCATGAAAAAGTGAAGGTGGATTTGCGGGTGATCTCGTCGACTAACCGGAATTTATCAGAAGAAATTGACGCGGGGCGGTTTCGCCAAGAGTTGTTTCATCGCTTGAATGTGGTGCCAATCGCGGTTCCAAGTCTTGAAGAACGGCGTGAAGATATCCCGTTGCTTGCCAATTCGTTCATAGAGTTATTCAACAAAACCCAAGGCTTACCCGTTCGTATCCTTGGCGATGAAGCCATTGCCCTGATGCAGACCATGGTGTGGCCGGGGAATGTTCGCCAGTTGCGCAATGTCATCGAAAGGGTTCTTATCCTTGGCGATAACTCTGGGCCGATACAAGCCAGCGAACTGCTTGTTGAAGACGATGACAAATCCGAAGAAGGGCGTGTGGTATTGTCCGGTGCCTTGGCGACGTTGCCGCTGCGCGAGGCGCGTGAAGCGTTTGAACGGGAATATTTGTTAACCCAGATAAACCGGTTTGGCGGCAATATTTCCCGCACTGCACAATTTGTCGGAATGGAGCGTTCGGCGCTGCATAGAAAGCTTAAGTCGCTCAATGTGGTGACGTCGAATAAAACCGGCGCGCGGGTGGCACATATCGAAGAAGGCGATGTTGAAAACGCCGGATAAATCCGGTTTATTGCGGGTTCAGAATCTGCCAACTGCCGCCGCGATTGCGGATAACGCAGGAATTGCTCCCGAGTTTTGGCAAGGTAAGGGTTTTGGCGGTTGGCACCGAATTGGACAGGCTTGACGAACAGGCGGGAATTGTCACCCGTTGATAGCCTTGATCCAGCATACATTGCTTGGCGACCCGCTCTCGCAGCCCGATATTGACGTCAATCACCTCGATTTCGGCGGGAATCGTATAGCCGGGGGTAACCGTACAATTGCCGCGTGCATCGCAGGTCTCGCTTGGCGGCACTCGGACGGCGGGGGTGATTTCAACTTCGTTTTGCACCGGCACATCCTTGAGCGCGCGCACCTCGCAATTGATTTCGTCGCTTTGCATACGGTTTACCGGGACGCCCTCCTTGTAATAAAGCGAGAGCGAGGCGCAGCTTGCCAATACCAGTGTCGCCGCCAAGGCCAGAACAGGTTTGGGGGCGATGGCAGGGATCTTCAAGATATGTTGCATGTGCCGTTCTCTTGTTGTGGATATTGCGACGTTTTTGGCAATGATACCGTGTATTGCGCGAATTACCATCCTTGCGGCGGCGGATAGTTTGACGTCATAATCCCCCTGTATAATCCCCCGTATAATCTTCCTGTAATTTGTCGAATTGACCGGCCCCGCCGCATCTGGCATTTAGGCAGGGCGCGCAAACGGCATAGGGATCGCTCAATGAAGGTTATAATTTGTGGCGCAGGGCAGGTTGGCTGGCAAATTGCGCGCCATTTGTCGGGGGAAGACAACGATGTCACTGTGGTGGATAACAATCCCGATCTGGTGCGCCGGGCCACCGATACACTGGATGTGCAGGGCATTGCCGGCTTTGCCAGCTATCCCGATATTCTGGAACGGGCCGGGGCACGTGATGCCGATATGATCATCGCCGCCACCTATTCTGACGAGGTGAATATGGTGATTTGTCAGGTCGCCCATTCGGTGTTTGAAATTCCGCGCAAAATTGCCCGCCTGCGCAGCCAGTCCTATCTTGATGCGATTTATTCCGATCTTTACCGACGCGAACATATGCCGATTGATGTGGTGATTTCGCCCGAACGCGAGGTGGCCGCTGCTGCGCTGCAACGGCTTGCTGCACCGGCCGCGTTTGATACCGAGGTGTTTCTTGGTGGCCGCGCGCAACTTCTCGGGATTACGCTTGAAACCGATTGCCCTGTTCTCAACACGCCCCTTCGACAGCTTTCAGATCTATTTAGGACCCTAAGCGCGATTGTTGTGGGGGTGCGCCGCGATGGTCGCCTGTTTGCGCCGGACGCGGGGGATCAACTTTTTGCCGGTGATGATTGTTATATCGTGACGGCAAACGAGGATATCGCCCGCACGATGGAGATTTTCGGCAAGGTTCAGAAAAAACAGGAACGGGTGGTGTTGATCGGCGGCGGTAATGTCGGGTTGGCCGTGGCCCAAGCGCTTGAAAAACAAGGGAGTTTGGACGGCGGGCGGATTCGTGCAAAAGTGATCGAAAAGGACCGGAAAGTCGCGGAAAAAGCGGCGGATGCGCTTGAACGGACCATTGTTTTAAACGGTGACGGACTTGATACGGCGCTGTTGGCCGAAGCCAATATTGCCCGTGCCGATGCGGTTCTGGCGGTGACCGATGATGATAAAACCAATCTTTTGGCGGCGGTGCGCGCCAAGGCCGAAGGCTGTTCGATGGCGATTGCACTGATCAATGACCCGACGTTGGTGCCCTTGCTTGGGCCGCTCGGGATTGATGCCTATATCAACCCGCGCATCACCACGGTGTCGTCGATTTTGCGCCATATTCGCCACGGGCGGGTGAGCGCGGTTTATTCGATAGGCGACGCCGAAGCCGAAGTGATCGAAGCCGAGGTTCTATCGACATCGCCAATCGCAGGGCAGGCCATTCGGGATGTGGATTTTCCCGAAGGCGTGTTGATCGGGGCCATTCTCAAAGGGGATAAATTGATCAAACCGGATGGGCATACCCGCGTCGACGAAGGCGATGTGATCGTTCTGTTCGCCATGACCAATGATGTTCCAGAAGTTGAGCGCCTGTTGCAGGTCTCGATCGACTTCTTCTAGCCAGCGCATAAGATGTTAAAAACCTTCCTCGAATTGCCGCTGTTGTTAATCCTGACCGGGATAAGCCTGCTGGCGATGGTGCCAATTGCATTGGTGGCGTTGGTGCAGGGCGATCACGCCACGGCGCGGGCCTTTTTCTATGTGGCATTGCTTGGCCTCACGTTGATCCTGTTAATTGCAATTTCGATCTCGGCGCGCCCGCGAAACCAACGTGGCGGGCTTAATAATCTGGTGGCGCTTTTCGGGGCTTTCACGGTGCTGCCCCTGATTCAAGCGGTGCCGTTCCACCAAGCGGTCCAAACCACCAGTTTTATCAATGCGTATTTTGAAATGGTCTCGTCCATGACCACAACGGGGGCAAGTTTATTCAATGAAACTGGTCGCTTGTCAGGCGTTCTTCATCTATGGCGGGCCACGGTGGGTTGGATGGGTGGATTGTTGATCTGGGTGGCGGCTGCGGCCATACTTGCGCCGCTTAATCTGGGTGGTTTTGAAGTGACCGCCACCGCCGAACCAGGACAGAACGACGCGCGCCTCAATCAATTTGAAGGCGCAGATGCCGGCCAACGCATGTGGCGCACCGCGACCACGCTTGCCCCGATCTATGTCGGGCTAACGTTGGCACTTTGGTTGATGCTGCTGGTGGGCGGGGCGCTACCAATCGAGGCGCTGACCCATGCGATGTCGACCCTCGCCACCAGCGGCATTTCTGCGGTCGGCGGGGTGCAATACGCAAGTTCGGGCATCGGGGGCGAAATTGTGATCGCGCTGTTCCTGCTGTTCGCACTGTCGCGGCTGACGTTTTCCAGCGACACGATCACCACCGCACGGCCCAAACTTTATCAAGATCCCGAGTTCCGCATTGGTATGGCATTGGTGATTGGCCTGCCGATTTTGTTGTTTTTACGCCATTGGTGGGCCTCCTTCGATGTTGACGCCAGCATTGATTTCATCGGTGCATTGCGCGCGCTTTGGGGGGGAATGTTCACCGTATTGTCGTTTTTGTCGACAACCGGATTCGAAAGCGCCGATTGGGCCACTGCGCGCGATTGGTCGGGTCTTGGCACGCCGGGCCTTATTCTTCTGGGGCTTTCGATTATGGGGGGCGGGGTTGCAACCACGGCCGGTGGCGTCAAATTATTACGGGTTTATGCGCTTTATCTCAACGGGTTGCGCGAGATGGAGCGGTTGGTGCATCCTTCATCCGTGAGCGGATCAGGCGCACACAACCGCCGTATCCGGCGCAAAGGTGCCTATGTGGCCTGGATATTTTTCATGCTGTTTGCGATATCACTGGCGTTGGTGTCGGTGATTTTGGCAGCTCTGGGCACCAGTTTCGAAAATTCGATCGTTTTGTCCGTCGCGGCGCTAACGACGACCGGACCTCTGGTATCTGCGGCCAGTGGATCGGCCATCGAACTGGGCGACCTGAGCAATGCGGCAAAGATGGTTTTTGCGGCCGCAATGGTCGTTGGGCGTCTTGAAGCACTGGCTATTATCACCTTGTTCAACCCGGCATTATGGCGCGATTAGGAATCACAACTTACCCTACGGTAGTTTCTGTGCATTTTTGACTGGCAACTTGGGTAAAGGCGCGACATAATCGCCCATAATAAACACTGTGCGCAGCGATACGCGTTGCGCTTGCAAGAATAAAGGCAAGACCCATGGCGTCAGATAGACAAAACCTACAGGATGTATTTCTAAACCACGTGCGCAAGGCCAAGGTTCCGGTGACCATATTTTTGATCAACGGGGTCAAATTGCAAGGTGTCGTGACCTGGTTCGATAATTTTTGCGTGCTTTTGCGCCGCGATGGTCAATCGCAACTGGTGTATAAACACGCAATTTCTACGATTATGCCGTCGCAGCCGATCAATCTCTATGACGGCGACGATGAATAATTTCGTATGTTTTGCAGGCGGTAAATTGTGAACCCGACAGACGATCCAAACACCCTCGCGTGGGTTTTGCACCCCGATATTGCATCTAACAATCAACGTCGTCCGGCCGGTAATGCGCTGGAGGAAGCAGTGTCTTTGGCACATGCTTTGCCCGGTCTCGAGGTGGTTGGCTCCGATGTTGTGAAACTCAAAAAAGCCCAGTCGGGGATGCTGTTCGGTAAGGGTAAAATTGCCGAAATAGGCACCACCCTTAAGGCGCATGATATTGAACTCGTTTTGATTGACGGGCCGGTGTCGCCGGTGCAACAGCGCAATCTTGAAAAAGAATGGGGGGTGAAACTTCTGGACCGGACCGGTTTGATCCTCGAGATTTTTAGCGATCGCGCCCGCACCCGGGAAGGGGTTTTGCAGGTTGAAATGGCGGCGCTGTCGTATCAACGCACCCGTCTTGTGCGCGCCTGGACCCACCTTGAACGCCAACGTGGCGGTCTTGGATTTGTTGGTGGTCCCGGCGAAACCCAGATCGAGGCGGATCGGCGCGCCATTGACGACGCGATTGTGCGTATCCGGCGCCAGCTTGCCAAAGTTGCCAAAACCCGCGAATTGCACCGCGCCGCCCGTGCCAAAGTGCCGTTTCCGATTGTGGCGCTGGTTGGCTATACCAATGCGGGCAAATCGACCCTGTTCAATCGGGTAACCGGCGCAAGCGTGTTGGTCAAAGACATGCTTTTTGCCACGCTTGATCCGACTATGCGCAGCGTTGAAATCCCCGACGGGCCGGAGATCATCATGTCCGACACGGTGGGGTTTATCTCGGATCTTCCCACCGAACTTGTCGCCGCATTTCGCGCTACACTGGAAGAAGTGTTAAGCGCCGATCTGATCTTGCACGTGCGTGATATTTCCCACCCCGAAAGCGAACACCAGGCGCGGAATGTTGAAGAAATCCTTAAATCCCTTGGCGTTGACAGCGATATTCCAAAGCTCGAAGTCTGGAATAAACTTGATCTTTTAGGGGAGGATGACCGTGAAACCGTGCAAACCCGCGCGGCGCGTCACGACCATGTTTTCACCACCTCTGCCACAACCGGCGCCGGAATTTCAACGCTTTTGGACGCCGTTACCGTCGCGCTTGAGGGGAAAAAGAATCGTGTCGATTTGAAATTGGCATTTTCCGAAGGCAAACGCCGCGCATGGCTGTTTCAGGAAGGTGTCATCGAAAACGAAACACAGGGCGAAGACGGGTTCACGGTAAGTGTGCGTTGGACCGCGCGCCAAGAGAAACAATACCGCTCGCTTTAAAGCGCCGCGCATTAGATCATGAACACATCATAACGGGTGGATTTTCCGTTAATCCGGTGGGATGGCAGGCGCAAACCCGGTATTGGATCGGCCTTTTGTGGCCATTTCAACACCACGCGATTGCGCGCTGCGGCAAGGGCCGCTTCCAACAGGGCAAGGCTGTCGTCATCGGCGCCGACGATCTCGCGGATCTGGCGCATTTCGATTTTGACCAAAGCCGTGTTTTTTCGCGCCGGATGCATCGGATCAACCAGCACCACATCTGGATTAAGATCGCCTAACAAGCCTATGGAATCACCATGTAATAACGCCATGCGTGACATGATTTCGGCAATGTCGCCACCGGCAGATGTTGCGCGTTCCATCGCGTCCTGTAGCAGTTCGAACATCCGCTCGGAACGTTCAATCATCGTAACCCGCGCGCCCAATGACGCCAGCAGAAAACTGTCACGGCCAAAGCCGGCCGTCGCATCGACAACATCGGGGGATCTACCACCTTTCATGCCGATTGCCTTGGGCAGGGCTTGGCCACGCCCGCCGCCAAACCGCAGGCGATGGGCCACGGCGCCGCTGGTGAAATCAATCCGTAATTCTTTCGGCGGGCGGGTCATGGCGAAGGCATCAAACGGGTCACCCCGACAGCGGCTGCCCGCGCCAACCCTTCGTCGAGCGACATCGGGATATATTCCCCGCTGCGCCAACGTTCCCCGAGATCATCGTAATACCGTGACAGAAAATGCCCCGATTGCCCTGTGGATATGACAAAAACCGAACTGTCGGGATCGGCGAAATCATACACCCCGCGATAGGCCGCGCCGTGCACGTTTTGAAAGGGTTCGCTGCCAGAGGCGCGGGTGGTGCCGCGACGCAATGTATTGTCGCCGCCGCTGGTGGATTGGCGAATATTGACAAAATAGCGCAACACCGGAATCCCTCCGAGGGTCTGGTGATCCTGCGTCGCCTGATGGGCATCGCCCCAGCGCAGGGATTCAAGCGCGCGCCCGTATTTTTCCGTGATCCAGATCAACGCATCATCAAGCGCAAGACGCGCCATATCCGAACAGGTTTCCTTGGGGGATGATTGCAGCACATCACACCACACCGCGGCCCCGTCGACATCGCGGAACACCCGTTCGATAAACAGCGGTTCAAGATGGGTATATTCATCCGAGAGCGGCCCGAGTTCATCGCGGATCAGGCGCACCTGAAGCGCGCGCAGCCACGCCGAATACAACAACGGTTCGGGCAGGTGTTCGTTCATTTCACCGTTCCAGTCGGCGAGCAGGGTCAAGGCGCGTTGGCGCAGGCGTTCGGGCGTGCCTTGCGGGGCGGCAGTTCCGGTAAACCAAAGGTCGGCCCCGATCAATGGCAACAGGGTGCGCGCTGTGATGCTTACTGTATCGAGTTGGGTCTCGATGAAACTATCGCGGGTGTGGACCTGTCGCGATTGCATCAGACGTTTCCAGCGGTTTATGCGCTGCGTATCGCCCCAATTATAGGACACATGTAGAGGAAACGGGCGGTCGACCACTTTGTTGTTGGTATTGCCCAGAATTCCACCCTGAGGCGCGATAAACACCGGATTTGCCGCGTAAGGGATGCGCCCGCGCCAGCGGTTGGCAGCAATCCAGCCACGCGAGGGCAGGCGGCCCCGACTTTCATGGGCCGCATCCCGTCGCGGCATCGCGCCGGAGGTGATCATGGCAATGCCGTTTTGATCCGCAAGCGTGATATTTTGCGCCGGAGCGATGACTTTCTCACTTATTGCAATCGCCTCTTGCACGTTTTTCGCAAACATTAGGCCCATGGCGCCGCTCATGGTGGTGTCTGCGCCATTTAGCGCGGTCCATGCCAACGCCGCCACATGACCTTTGGGGGTGATGGTGCCCAGATTATAATGGCTGGCGGGAAGAACCGGCCCGTTATCTGTCCACAACAACGACAGCGTCACCGGAGCCGCATCTTTGATCGTGATGATGGATTTACGCGCGAGGAACGGTTTAAAACCATCCGGTGTGCGGTATTCTTGCGGATTCTCGGGGTTGAGTTGCTCTATATACACGTCTTGATCATCAAGCGAAGCCGCAGTTAATCCCCACCCCATGTCGTCGCGTCGCCCGGTTAGAATACTGGGAATACCCGGAATGGTGCCCCCGATGACACCGCCGGATGACAGCTCCAGCCGTGCCAGATACCAGATCGCCGGTGCAGTCAGCGTGAGATGCGGATCATTGGCCAACAACGTGCCCCCTGACGCCGAACGCGTAGATGCAGCCGCCCAAGCATTTGAAGCGCTGGCAAAGGCGCGCTTTCGAAACGGTGACAGAGGATGATCCGGCAGCGGGGTGCTGTCGGCAAATTTTGGCAGGTCTTTAAAAATAGACGCATAATCGGGCAGGGTGGCGATACCTATTCCCGGAGCATCCGGTAAAATATCGGACAGGCGGGCGGCATCGGGCAACAACAACGACGTGCGCGCGCGCAAGACTTCGTTCTCCAATTGAGAGGATAATTGCAGAGCCATCAATTTCACGATGGCAATACTATCGGCCGGTTGCCAAGGCGCGATGGGGGCATTGAAAATAAACATTTCCGGCGCGCCCCGCCCCAATGCATCGCGGTTTATTTCTTCCAGTCGTGCATTTACGCCCGCGCTATAAGATAGCAATGCCGCCGTGGTGCGCGCATCCTGTGCCAGAACCGATTGGCGGGCCAGCGGATAAAGATCAAGCCGGCGCATCAGCTTATCAACAGGCAAGGACGCCACGCCAAAAACTTCGGAAAGGCGGCCCTGAACGGTGCGGCGCAGCATGGTCATTTGCCACAACCGGTCCTGCGCATGAACATAGCCAAGTCCGAAGAACACATCCTGATCTGCCGCAGATCCCGCCTTATCCGGCCCGCTGACAATCGGCGCATTTTCGGGTTTGGTGGGAAAGATATGCGGCACATTTGCGTTGTCGCGCACAATTTCAACCGGGGAGAAAAGCCCGGACACCTGCACAGTGGCATTATAGTCGGGTAAAGAGCGCGCGGCAAAATAATACATCAATGCCAGCGTTATAGTGGCCAAAACCACCATCACAAACGCAATCCTTGTCAGCCAACGCAACATTTGCCCCATGATAATCTTCTCTTGCCTCTTGCCATCCGTCTGTGCCCAAGACACAACCCATAGGGCATAGAGATCGAATGGGAAAGAAGGCGGAGACAGCAATGGCAAAAATAGCGTTTTTAGGACTCGGTGTCATGGGCGCACCGATGGCGGGGCATTTGAAAAATGCCGGACATGAGGTCACGGTTTACAACCGGACCGCCGCAAAATCAGCGGCTTGGGCAGAAAAATATGGCGGATCGGCGGCGCAAACACCGTTCGAGGCCGCAAAAGGCGCCGAATTTGTCATGGCCTGTGTGGGCAATGATGATGATTTACGGTCGGTTTGTTTGGGGCAAGATGGCGCGTTTTCGGGCATGTCAAAGGGCGCGATATTTGTGGATCACACCACGGTTTCGGCCAAGGTGACGGCGGAATTATTTGCCGCGTCCGGGGCGCTTGGGCTTGGGTTTGTGGATGCGCCGGTTTCCGGTGGCCAAGCAGGTGCGGAAAACGGCGTTTTGTCGGTCATGTGTGGTGGTGACGAGGCGGTTTTTGCAACGGCAGAACCGGTGATTGCCGCCTATGCGCGGATTTGTCGGCGTATTGGCGAGAGCGGTGCCGGTCAAATGACCAAAATGTGCAACCAGATTGCGATTGCAGGATTGGTGCAAGGCCTGTCGGAAGCGATCCATTTTGCCCGGAAGGCCGGTCTTGACGGGCGCGCGGTGATTGAAGTGATTTCACAAGGCGCCGCGGGAAGTTGGCAGATGAGCAACCGCTACGAAACCATGTTGGACGATCATTTTGAACACGGGTTTGCCGTCGACTGGATGCGTAAGGATCTCGGGATTTGTCTTGATACAGCCGATGAAATTGACGCCAGCCTGCCGGTGACCGCCCTTGTGGATCAGTTTTACAAGGATGTGCAGAAAATGGGCGGTGGGCGCTGGGACACCTCAAGCCTTCTCAAGCGTTTGAAGTAAATCAGATAAATTCAGCGGCTAAGGCAAGATACTCTTTGACTGGTTCAAAAGAGTATCTTGCCTTCGGCGAGGATATTTATGGAACAATGATAAAGCGCGTGTGTGTCTAATGAGTGGCGCTGTTTGAAAACAGGTGGATCACCAGAATACCCGCCAGAATCATGCCCATACCCAAAACCGCCGGCAGGTCGAGTTTTTGATTGAACACCAGATAGCCGATTGCGGCGATAAACACGATGCCGAGACCAGACCAGATTGCATAGACAATCCCGACCGGCATGACTTTGAGCGTCAGGGCCATAAGCCAGAAGCTTAAGCCATAGGCGACGACGACCAATACCGACGGCCAGAAGCGGGTAAACTGTTGGCTGGCCTGAAGTGCGCTTGTGCCGATGGTTTTAGTGACAATCGCAAACAGAAGATAAACATAATGCATCGCGGGGCCTTACTGGGTTTTTGGCGGATGTTATTGACAAATTAACCTGATCAAAATAATCAGATATACGCAAGCATTTTCAATCACAGGAACAAAAATATGTGTCGTTGGGCCGCCTATACAGGGGAACCGATATTTCTGTCTGATATTATCAGCGACCCGGAACATTCGTTGATTGAACAATCGCGAGATGCCGAAAAATGTAAAACCGCGACCAATGCCGACGGGTTTGGGATTGCCTGGTATGGCGCGCGCAAGATGCCGGGGCTTTATCGCGATACCTATCCTGCGTGGTCCGATCCGAATTTGATTTCCTTGGCTGAACAGGTGAAATCGCGTTTGTTTATGGCGCATGTGCGCGCGTCGACCGGCATGGCCACCAGCCGCAACAATTGCCATCCGTTTGAATGTCGGAACTGGACGTTTATGCATAACGGGCAGGTGGGCGGTTTTATGGGGTTTCGCAAATCTGCCGATATGATGATTTCGGAGCCATTGTATCCGGACCGCAAAGGCGCCACCGATAGCGAGGCGATATTTCTGGTGGCGATGGGGGATGGTCTTGCCAATGATCCCAAGGCGGCGATGGAGCGCAGCGTTGGCACGTTTCAAACATTGGCGCAGCGGGCCGGTGTTCTGCCGTATATGCGGTTTACCGCGGCGCTTTCTGATGGCAAATCGTTGTTTGCGATACGGTATGCATCGGATGTGCGTGCACCATCGCTGTTTTATCGGTGGAGCGAAAGCCGCAGAGGGTGGGCCGTGGTGTCGGAACCGTTTGAAGGTAAAGGCGACTGGTGCGAAGTGCCTGCAGGCAGTTTTTGCACATTTTCAGCGGAAGGTTGTGAAATCACCCCGTTTGAACCAGTATTAGCCGCCTGAACAGCGGAGGTTTGAATGACAAATGAACGGCCATATGACGGGCTATTGGTGGTGTCGATCGAGCAGGCAGTGGCCGCGCCACTGTGTTCTGAACATTTTGCCCAAGGCGGGGCGCGGGTGATCAAAATAGAGCGCGACACAGGTGATTTTGCGCGCAAATATGATACGGCGGTCAAAGGCAGTGCCTCGTATTTTGTCTGGGCCAATGCCGGTAAACAATCGCTTTGTCTTGATATTAAATCGCCGGAGGATGCAGAGGTTTTGCTCCGTATATTGGCGCAAGCCGATGTTTTCATTCAGAACCTTGCGCCAGGCGCAGCGCAGCGGGCCGGATTTGGCAGCGATGATTTGCGCGCGCGTTATCCACGTTTGATCACCTGTGATATTTCCGGATATGGTGAAAATGGCGATTATCGCGAGATGAAAGCCTATGATTTTCTGGTGCAATGTGAAAGCGGCCTTGTGGCCGTCAATGGTGCGCCGGATGCGATGGGGCGGGTCGGGGTTTCGATTTGCGATATCGCGGCAAGCAAAGACGCCATCATCGGTATTCAGCAAGCCTTGTTTCGTCGCGAGAAAAACGGGCAAGGGGCGGGGGTAAAAGTATCGCTTTTTGATACCACGGCCGATCTGATGACGGTGCCGTTGTTGCATGCCGATTATGGTGAGGGGGCGCCAAAACCTGCGGGGTTGAAACATCCGTCGATTGCGCCGTATGGCGGGTTTAAAACCATTGATGGCCGAATTTTGGCAATTTCTGTGCAAAATGAACGGGAATGGCTGCGGTTGTGCGAAACCGTGTTTGAGGCGCCGGAAATGGCCATTGACGCACGATTTGAGGATGCAAAGGCGCGGGTGCAAAACCGCAATGAGCTTGACCCAATAATCGCAGCGTTTTTCATAAAACATACGGCGCAGCACCTGAAACGTCGCCTTGGTGCGGCGAAAATTGCGTTTGGGGCGGTGAACGGGGTGCAGGATGTTCTAAACCACCCGCAATTGCGCCGCGCAGGGGTGGTTTTGGAAAATGGTGAAAACGCCGATTTGATCGCGCCGCCGGTGCAATATTCATATGATGAACCGGCGGATGAATTTGCGCGCGACCTAGCCCGAATTATTCATGAAGCGGCGTAAATCGTTTGGCGGGCGTAGATCAAGCTGTTGAAATGTCGTATGATTTTGGTGTTGAACAAGATCATTCACCTCCAGCAGAAAATCCAACCCACCATGAATGACGATACGC
>JAUZRV010000134.1 GCA_030950105.1 Rhodobacterales bacterium
ATACGGCTGCCTGAAAATATCCGATCGTTGCCAAAGCCGGACTTATCACCGAGACAACCAAAAGGGCGCGCGCCAAAATATACCCGAGCCGCGACCGATAGCCCCGCTCGTCTTCTGAATCAGTGTCATGTTGCGAGTGGATCAACAGTAACCGTGACATGCGGAACAACAAAAGCGCGACGAGAACCACAGGCACAAACAAGATCACGACGCGGGCGTTCTCGGTCCAGTTGTCGAAACCGGACATCTCGACAATGAGCAAACGTATCGCCACCACCAACCCGATAAGACCGGCGTAAAGGCGACCTTCACGGCGCTTGGCCTGACCAAGTTTCAACGGTGCATCGGCGCTCTCGGAGCGTGAAAACATCCGCGCGCCAAGCCATCGTGACGCCAGCAAAACCATGCCCGCCGTCGGCAATGCAGAAAGGAAAATATCACCCCGAAGACCCACCAACCCAGTCGAATAAACCGCTTCAATCAGGAAAATAAGCCCCAGAAACGGCAGCCCCATTTGGCCCAGCGACAGACCAAATGCCAGCAACCAACGCTGGGCTGTTGCCTGACTTTCCTGCACCGCATGTGCCCATTTTTCGGCCAACCGGCGCCCGCGCAGCAATAACACCAACCCGACCAAAACCAGGAAAATTGTAAACGGCAGATCCTTGTTCATTTCGGCGCTTTGCACCGGGCTGTCATAGGCGGTGCGAAACTCGACCTGAATACTGTGTATCAACCCGCTCAACGCGCTATATCCGGCACTCCAGTTTGTTGGGTCAACCGGCGATGGCCCAATCTGCAACAACGCGTCTGCTTTGCGTTCGCGGATTATTTCATCAATGCCGCGAATAAGGCCATCCGCGCGGCTATAGGCAACCTCGGCCGCCTTGACCGGACTTTCCAATGTATTCTGGCGCAGCGTCAAAGCCTGCCTTTGCTGGGCAATTTCAAAGGCTTCGCCGCCTTCCTCAGGAACCGGACCAAGAGCGGAAATCTGGCTGGCCACAGTGGCAATCGCATTACTGTTAACGCCTTGCGCCTTCTGAAATTCAAGACGCCATGCCACCAATTGCGAGCGCAACTCCTCAAGCGCCGCATTCGAGGCGCGACCGGCATCAATGGCTTCTTGCGCCCGATTTACGGTTTGTTCCCAAAGTGCATAATCAGGTGGCTCAATGGAATTTTGCGCGGACACCGGCGATAGATTAGCGGCCAGAACCAAAGCAACCGCCACCATCGACAAAAGCCGGAAAACCGTATTTGAAATTGATGTCACTCGACAAATACCCCGGCGATTTCACGTGGCGCGTGGTCAAGCCACTCCGGCACCGGCAGCTCCTTTTCCCGCAGAAATTCGGGGTTGAACAATTTGGATTGGTAGCGCGTGCCATAGTCCGCCAATATCGTCACAATCGTAGCCCCGCGCCCCATTTCACGCGCCATGCGGATCGCACCGGCGACATTGATTCCGGACGATCCGCCAAGAACCAGACCTTCGTTTTCAACCATATCAAAAATCAACGGCAGCGCCTCTTTGTCCTCGACTTGAAACGACATATCGGGGGTAAACCCTTCTAGGTTCTTGGTGATGCGCACCTGCCCGATCCCTTCCGCGATCGAACCGCCCTGCATCGCCATTTCGCCGGTGGTATAATAGGAATAAAGCCCCGCCCCCATCGGATCGGTCAGCGCGATTTTCACGCCCTTGGGCTGCAACACCATCGCCACCCCGACCAAGGTGCCGCCCGATCCCACCGCGCAGGTGAACCCGTCAACCTTGCCGCCGGTCTGTTGCCAGATTTCCGGTCCTGTGGTTTCAATATGGGCCTGTCGATTGGCGACATTATCAAATTGATTGGCCCAAATCGCGCCATTTGGTTCGGTTTTTGCCAATTCCGCCGCCAAACGTTCGGAATAGCGCACGAAATTGTTGGGATTGCGATAGGGCGCCGCCGGCACTTTGACCAATTCGGCCCCCGCAAGCCGCAGCATATCCATCTTTTCCTGACTTTGGGTTTCGGGAATGACAATCACCGTTTTGAACCCCATCGAGGCCCCGACCAGCGCCAGACCGATGCCGGTATTCCCCGCCGTTCCCTCAACAATCGTGCCGCCCGGTTTCAACACCCCACGCGCCACCGCATCACGGATAATATACAAGGCGGCCCGGTCTTTGACCGACTGGCCCGGGTTCATAAATTCACATTTTCCAAGGATCTCGCACCCCGTTGCATCGCTCGCGGCGTTCAGACGGATAAGTGGGGTATTGCCAATGGCCTCGGCCAGATCGGTTGCTACCTGCATTTCGGGTGCTCCTTTGATACTATTTGAACAGATGTAGGCCGCTTGTGGTGCGAACTCAAGACATGCCGGCCGCTTGGGCACGCAATCTGGAACGTTCGCGCGCCAGCCATAGCAATGACAGAACCAGCGGCCCGTTATCTGCCTCGCCTGTGGTCACTAAATCCATCGCCTGCCCAAACCCGAGAATATGGGTCTGGATATCTTCGCCTTCGCTCTCTAATCCGCCAATTCGCGCGCCACAATCCGACAAATCGCATAGGCCGAGAAACGTATGGAAATATTCGGTAGAATACCCCGGCGTTGGGTAATAATTGGCGATTTTTTCAAGCGATTTCAATTTGATGCCTGTTTATTCAACACATTCCCTATGGGCGGCATGTTCCGGGGTTTCCCCGGCATCAATACGCCCCGCCACGGGTTCAAGCGACCAGGGATGCGCGTCGCCACGCCCATACGGCCCCCCATGCGGAATTGTTCGACCAGCAGCACCCGGTCACGCAACGGATCATACGGCAGAACAATCGCCGCATCCGAGGCGACAAACACTTCACGCCGCAATTCCGGCCCCTGCCCGCCAGAAAAAACAGGGTGCCGTAAATGAATGGTTTTGCTCAGGAAGTAATCGACATAATTGGTGTCTTCGCCCAGATTTTCCACGGCCTTTGCATCAAACCCGCGACGTTGTTTCATCGGCACCGTGTTTTGCGCCAGAATACGCGATGTCGCACGCGCACGGATCATCGGAAATTTCTGCCCCAATTGCGCCGCCGACATATGCCCGAAATACCCCATGGCTTCGCGCGCGGCAAATTCGCTCATCAACGCCCATTTTTGCGCCCAGTGATCAAACGACCATGGCGCGCCCTCAATGCCGTCAACACCGGTGGGGCGATACACCTGACAGGCGATCGGGCCGTTCAATGTCGAAACCTCGACATCGCACAACTCAAAATCGAATCCGCCCTCGTAAAAATCAAGCCGTGCAATATCCGGCACTTGCAGCCCTTGCACGACGATGCCTTCAACCTCGGCGCCGATTTGTTCAATCAATAACGGATAACTCTGGTCTGGCACGGCAATCGCCTTGAAACCGGAAAGGCGCGCAGCCTCGGTTTTGACGGTGTCAAATCGGGGACCCAACACCAAAGAGAGCAGCGGAAGATGCCGCAACGTGCCGTAGAAAAACAAATTTGGCATGATTTTACGTCTCGGTTTTACGTCCAGCGGGTCGAGACCCATTCCGCGGCAATTCCCACCGCTATTCCCCCCGCAAGCATGGCCCCGATAATCGGCACATGCAGCAGGTTTTGACCAAAATCGGCCATGATCTGAAAAATCGAAACCAGTGCTTCAAACGGGCCATCGTAGCGCCGCATATAGGCAAGTCGCAGCATCTCGTTCGCGGCCTGTGCAAATAGCCCCCAAAACACCAAGGCCCCCATTCCGGTCAATCCGTTGCTGAACGCCGTGACCATGCCCTGCCCGACCCGCGAACCAACCACATACCAGCCGCACAAAGCGCCAAGAATGATGTTTACGTAAGAGAAATAACCAAATTGGGTGTATTCCGGCATGACGGTTTTGATCATATCGGAAATGATCAACCCCATGATGCCAAGCAAAACAGCGGCGACAAGACGTGCAGCGGTGGGCATGAAACAATACCTTTTCGACGTTACTTGCACCAATTAGGCGTGTTTGCGCGCACCCCGCAAGTGCTGCGATAAAAATTTACCAATTCCGGCACATTTTTCACGCAGCACCCGCGCCTGTGACGGCTCAGAGAACGTCTTCCAAAGCCGTTAACAGATGGTCAACTTCCGCTTGGCTGGTGTAGTGGACGAAACTCACTCGCAACACCCCCTTGATCGGGATCAATCCCCATGCCTTGCAAGGCGCGCACTGCATAAAAATCGCCTCCGCCCGCCATAATTCCGCGCTCTGCCAACTGCACTGCGGCGGTTTCACCACTGCCTGTGATTGCCATCGCCACGGTGGGCGCGCGTGCCTCGGCCTCTCTTGGCCCCAGCAAACGCACCGAATTTTTCGCGCTTAGATAATCCAGAACCGGCTGCAAAAGCCGGGTTTCGTGGTCCCGCATCAAATCATGCACGGCGCGTGCCTGTGTTATTACATCGACTTGCGCGCCATAATGATGCGCATAAAGCCCGTCAAAATAATCCGCCATACCCGCACAGGCCGCAATTTGCGCATGATCCGGCCCCGCCGGTGTGAATCGCTTATACAGACACCCGGCGTTGAAATAATGCCCCTGATTGGGCAGCATGGCCCCGATTGCGCGCCGGATCACCATGATACCTTGATGCGGTCCATAGGTTTTATAGTTTGAAAACAAATAGATATCGGCACCGATATCGGCCACATTGGCCAATCCGTGCGGCGCATAAGATACCCCGTCCACACAGGCAAACGCCCCCGCCGCATGGGCCATTGCGGTGATTTCCGCCACTGGATTGATCTCGCCGACCACGTTGGAACAATGGGGAAAACACACCAACCGGACGTTTTCATCCAGAAGATTGGCCAGATCCGCAAGATCAAGATGCCCGGTTTCGGGATCAATGCGCCATTCTCGCACTTCAATCCCGCGCTCTGCCAACCGCCGCCACGGGCCGGTGTTGGCCTCGTGATCCTGATTGGTCACAATAATCGCCTCGCCCGCCGCCATCCATTGCCCAAAGGCCTGCGCCAAAACATAGGTATTCTGCGTGGTTGATGGACCAAACGACAGCTCATCGGTCTCGCCCCCCATCATCGCCGCCAACCGCGCGCGCGCCTCGTCCATTTCTTCGCCACCAAGGCGCGACGCCTCGTAGGGCGCATAGGGCTGCACTTTGCGTTGATGATAGAACCGCGTCAGCCGATCAATCACCGGCTTGCAGGTATAACTCCCGCCGGCGTTTTCGAAAAACGCCTGCCCCGCCAACGATGGTTCATCAAACGCCGGAAACTGGCGGCGCACATAGTCAATATCAAGTTGCATGTTATCCTCAATAGTAAAGCCCCGATCGAAGTGATCAGGGCTTTACAGTGTCGTTTTGCTTTTGTTTTTTCAAGCCGTTACTTCAGTTTCCGAAGTTCCTGACGCAGGCCGATGAAAATGGAAACACACATCAGCAACAAGAGCATTGCAAACGGGAAACCCGTGGTGACGGCCATCGCTTGCAAAGCTGCCAACCCGCCGCCCATCAACAAGGCAATCGCCACCAACCCTTCAAACACGCACCAGAATACGCGCTGCGGTGCCGGTCCTTCGGTTTTGCCACCCGCAGTGATCGTATCAATCACCAATGAACCGGAATCCGAGGAGGTGACAAAAAACACGACAACCAGAACAATCCCGATGAGCGAGGTTATGGATGACAGCGGGAGCTGGCTGAGCATTTCGAACAATTGCGGCGGCAATGCCGCATTTTTAGCACCTTCAAAGCCATCATTCACAAATTGCGCAACCGCCGTGCCACCAAAAACCGACATCCATAAGACACAGATCAATGACGGGATCAACAAAACGCAAATCATGAATTCACGCACTGTGCGGCCCCGGCTAACCCGCGCGATAAACATCCCGACAAAAGGTGACCAGCTTATCCACCAGGCCCAATAGAACGCTGTCCAGCCCTGGCTAAAGTTGGCATCTTCACGCCCAAAAGGTTGTGAAAGGGCCGGCAAGTTGACCGCATAAGCCCCAAGCGAGGAAAAGAAGCCGCTTATAATGTCACCTGTCGGACCAACAAACAGCACAAAAAGCAAGAGCAGCGCCGCCAATACCATATTGATTTCCGAGGCGCGTTTCACCCCGGCGTCCAGCCCCGCCAAAACTGACATAAGAGCAATACCGGTGATGCCAACGATCAACAAAATCATCGTGGTTTGTGTTTCCGGTGTCCCAAATACAAAATTCAAACCCGCGCTTGCTTGTTGTGCGCCAAACCCGAGAGAGGTAGCAAGGCCAAACAAGGTTGCAAAAACCGCGACCACATCAATGATATGCCCGACCCAGCCCCAAACGGCATCGCCGAATATCGGATGGAATGCGGATCTGATCGTCAGAGGCAGGCCTTTGTTATAGCTAAACAACCCAAGCGCCAATGCCACGACGGCATACATCGCCCACGGGTGCAAACCCCAATGGTATATAGTGGCCGCCATCCCTAATTTGGCGGCGGCATCTGCGTCGCCTGCCGCCCCGTTCAATGGTGCCCAACTTTCCGGGCTACCCGCGCCATCGGCAAAGGACGAACTGAAATGCGATAACGGTTCGGACACGCCATAGAACATCAACCCAATGCCCATGCCCGCGGCAAAAAGCATCGCAAACCAACCTACATAGCCATAATCAGGCCGTGCATCCGCGCCACCAAGGCGCACTTTCCCCAACGGGGATACGATCAGGAATAGACAAAACACCACAAAGATGTCGCCCGCCAGTATGAAAAACCAGCTAAAATTGCCGGTGACCCAATTGCGCATTGCCTTGAACAATGCGGTTGCCTGATCCGGCACCATCAACGTGCCAATCACAAATGCAAAAATCCCCAGCCCGGCAATAAGAAAGACCGGATTGTGAATATCAAGCCCGAATGGGCCAACTTTGGTCTGGATATTATCCTGACCTACCTCATAGTCGATCGTGTCTATAAGGCGTTCTTCATTATCAGACGCCGACATACATTTCCTCCCTTTTTATCCAAGGCCAGGGCGATTTACTGAAGGTTAGAAAGTTGTTGCAAATCATACGGGTATATGAATCTTTGTTCTGAACGTCAGGCCCGGAGGTTATTATCTTGATTTCAGTTCGATCAGTTTTACGTCAGGTTCCTGATCCGCGCGGCA
>JAUZRV010000135.1 GCA_030950105.1 Rhodobacterales bacterium
TTGAGGGCGGAGTCTGCCTGAAATCAGGGGAGCGGGGTAAAACAGTCGCGAAAGCGGCCGCAAAACGGCTGGTGCCGTGAACCCGAGCGGCAATCGACAACTTCCGCATGCCGAAAGCCATGTTGTTCAGAGTTTCCCTTGTTTACCTATTGATTTTGATTCGCAGTTTCACCCACAAAATCACCTGCAACCCGTCCCCTGTCCGCTTCAAACCGGACCGCCGTTAACCTGATTTCCCTCAATAAAACGACTGCGGATCAATATCTATACTGACCCGCATCCGGCTTGACGGTTTCATCTGCCCGACCCATTGCGCAAGCGCCCTCTGAAGCGCCACGCCCTTATCCGCCTTGACCAACAGCCGCACCCGGTGCCGCCCCCTGATCCGCGCAATCGGTGCTGCTGCCGGTCCAAAAACCACCGCGCCAATTGCGCGCAACGGCCCGTCGCGCCGCGCCAATGCGGTGCCATAATCAAACACTTCCTGCGCGTCCGTCGATGACAATATAATCCCCGCCATACGCCCATAGGGGGGCACCCCCGCCATGCGCCGCTCGTCTGCTTCGGCGTTCCAGAATCCGACTTCGTCTCCCGCCAAAATCGCCCGTATCACCGGATGCTCTGGCTGAAACGTCTGTAACATCGCCTCACCTTTTTTTTCGGCCCGCCCCGACCGCCCGGCCACTTGGCGCATCAACTGGAACGTCCGTTCGGCGGCGCGCAAATCCGATCCTTGCAGACCCAAATCGGCATCTATCACCCCAACCAAGGTCAACAGCGGGAAATTATGCCCCTTGGCAACCAGTTGTGTGCCGATGATAATATCCGCAGACCCTTCTGCGATTTCAACGATTTGCGCCTTTAATGCGCGCGCCGTGCTATACATATCCGATGATAATGTGGCTATGCGCGCTTCGGGAAACAGCATGGCCGCCTCCTCGCCCAGCCGCTCCACACCCGGGCCAACCGGGGCCAATTTATCCTCGGCCTCGCACGACGGGCACACGTTTGGCATCGGTTTGCTTTCGCCGCATTGATGGCACACCAGCCGTTTCAAAAACCTGTGTTCAACCATGCGCGCATCGCAATGATCGCACCCGATCTGATGCCCGCACGCCCGACACACCGTCACCGGCGCATAGCCACGGCGGTTGATAAACAGCAACGATTGTTCGCCCTTTTCAATCCGCAATTCAACCGCTTTTTGCAGCGTTGGCGATATCCACCGATCCCCCGGCAGATCCTCGCTGCGCATATCAATCGCGCGCAGATCCGGCAGCACCGCCTTGCCATACCGCGACGTCAATTCAAGCTTGGTATATTTCCCCGCCTCAGCGTTGACCCAGCTTTCCAAACTCGGCGTGGCCGACGCCAAAACCACCTGTGCGCCACATATCGACGCCCGCAAAACCGCCATATCGCGGGCATTATAAAGAACACCGTCCTCTTGTTTATAAGAGGTGTCATGTTCTTCATCTACAATGATCAAACCAAGGTTCTGAAACGGCAAAAACAACGCGGATCGCGCGCCCACAACCACCTGCGCGTCGCCCTGCCCGACCATTTTCCACGCCCGCCTGCGTTCGGTCATCGTCACCCCCGAATGCCATTCGGTTGGCCGCGCCCCCAAACGCACCTCGATGCGTTGCAAAAATTCGCCGGTAAGCGCAATTTCCGGCAATAAAACGAGGGCTTGCCGCCCTTGGCGCAAACATTCAGCCACCGCTTCGAGGTAGACTTCAGTTTTGCCCGATCCGGTGACCCCGCGCAGCAAAGTGGTGCCATACCCGCCGGTTTTTATCGCCGCGCGCAACACCTCGGCCCCGCGGTTTTGTTCCTCTGTCAATGTCTTGCTTGGCAGGTCGGGATCAAGCCTCGGATAGGGAAAATCGCGCGGCGTGTTTTCTTCAAACACCACGTTTTGCTTAACCAGCCCTTTGATAACGCTCGAAGAAACCCCTGCCATTTCGGCAAGTTCCTTTAACGTGAACGACAATCCCTGATAGTCATTAAGCGCCGCAATCACCCGCAACCGCGCCTCGGTCGCCGGTTTGGGATCACCCTGTCCGAGCCGGTAGATCTTGCGCATATTTGCGCCGTCACCCATCCCCGGCGCTCTTGTTGCCAACCGCAACATCGCGCTCATCGGGGTCAACGTATATCCCGCTGCCCGGATCAGAAAATCCCGCATCTCGCCGCGCATCGGGGCCACATCCAGCACCCTGATAACACTGCGGATTTTACTATAGTCAAAATCTCCTGCGCCCTTGCCCCAGACCACGCCCAACACTTTGCGCGGTCCCAGCGGCACCTCGACATAGGCCCCCAAATGGCACCCGCCTTCAGGCGCTTTGTAATCCAGAACCCGATCAATCGGTTGCGCCGTCAACACCCCCACCAACGCCCCTTCATCAAAAAATTGTGGCTGATCCAACGCAGGCTCCTGTAAAAAATTGCGCGTGGCGGGGTTTCGGTGTCCCATTGTATGCGCTAAACCAAGCGGATACAAAACCCATTCATTGCCGAGGCTAGCCCATGAAATTCTTTGTTGATACCGCTGAAATTGACGAAATCGCCGAACTGAACGATCTCGGGATGGTCGACGGGGTCACCACCAACCCGTCCTTGATCCTCAAATCGGGCCGTGACATTTTGGAAGTCACCCGCGAAATTGCCGCCTTGGTCGATGGCCCGGTAAGCGCCGAAGTGGTCGCCCTCAACGCCGAAGACATGATTGCCGAAGGTCGCAAATTGGCCAAAATTGCCGATAATATCGCCGTCAAAGTGCCCCTGACATGGGACGGGTTAAAGGCCTGTAAAGTGTTGTCTTCAGAAGGAAATATGGTCAACGTGACCCTGTGTTTCTCGGCCAATCAGGCGCTCTTGGCGGCCAAGGCCGGTGCCACCTTCATCAGCCCCTTCATTGGCCGCCTCGACGACATCAACCTTGACGGGATGGAAGTGATCTCCGACATCCGTAACATCTATGACAACTACGGATTTACCACCGAAATCCTCGCCGCCTCGATCCGCTCGGTCAACCACATCATGGAAAGCGCTTTGATAGGTGCCGACGTGATTACCGCACCGCCTTCGGTCATCAAAAAACTGGCCGATCACCCGCTGACCGACAAGGGCCTTGCTGCCTTTATGAAGGACTGGGAAAAAACAGGGCAGCAAATCCTGTAAAGCCGTGCTATAACACCGGAAAAACAGGTCGCCAAAGGCCACAACGGTATCGAGACAGTCATGAGCAGCACACCGAAAATAGACGATGGCCTGCGCGAAAAAATCATCGCGCAGCCTGATGTTATCCTTGAAGATCAAGACCTTATGCGAGCGTTGATCGCCGCGAATGAACGCCTGATGGGCGGCAATATTGTCGATTTGCGTGGTATTGCGATGGATCGGCTGGAGGCGCGCCTTGATCGTCTCGAAGACACCCATCGCAGCGTGATTGCCGCCGCTTATGAAAATCTTGCCGGCACAAATCAGGTGCATCGCGCAATTTTGCGCATGCTTGACCCGATGGAATTTGAATTATTCCTACATGATCTCGGCGGCGAAGTTGCCGATATTTTACGGGTCGATTGCGTGCGATTAGTTCTTGAATCGGTTCAAAACGACCAAGATCCCAGCGTTCAACGCCTCGGCGATGTTCTTTCGGTTGCCGAACCGGGGTTTATCGACAGTTACCTCACTGCTGGCCGCAACGGCCCCGCGCGTCAGGTCACATTGCGCCAAATTCAGAGTGGAAGTGACGCAATTTACGGCGATAAATCCGATTGGATCCGGTCCGAAGCCTGCCTCAAACTTGATCTCGGAAAAGGCCGTCTGCCCGGCATGTTGGTTCTCGGCGCGAAAGACCCACATCAATTCATTCCTCAACAAGGCTCTGATTTATTGGGGTTTTTCTCTGGTGTTTTTGAACGAGCGATGCGCCGCTGGTTGTCATGACCATGATTTCGCCCGCCGCGAATGATGCCCTACAGGGGTGGCTCGACGGGCAAAAGGCGCTTAATGGTTCGGCCGAAAACACCCTTGCCGCCTACCGTCGTGATGTTGGTGAATTTCTTGCCTTTATCACCGAACACAACGGCCAATCCCAAGGTCTCGCCGCGCTGTCTGTGATCGGGATTTCCGATATGCGCGCGTGGATGGCGTTTACGCGGGGGGACGGTATCGGGGCGCGGTCTTTGGCACGGAAACTCTCGGCTGTGAAAAATTTCTACCGCTGGCTGGCCACGCGCGAAGGGTTCGAAGCCACGGCTGTCCTTTCGACGCGCGCGCCCAAATTTTCGCCAAAATTACCGCGCCCTTTGGCCAAGGATGCCGCCCGTGATATGCTTGACCACATTGAATTACAGCACGAAACCCCTTGGATTGGTGCAAGGGATACCGCTGTTATTACAATACTTTATGGCTGTGGCTTGCGGATCTCCGAAGCGCTAAGCCTCACCGGGGCCGATGCCCCGTTACCCGAGGTTTTGCACATCACCGGCAAAGGCGGTAAACAGCGTATCGTTCCGGTAATTGACGTGGCGCGCAAAGCCGTTGACGCCTACATGCGCCTGTGCCCGCATCCAATTCCCCGTGATGGCGCATTGTTTCGTGCGGTGCGCGGTGGCGATCTCAAACCACGTGCGGTTCAAAAAGCTGTCGAAAAAACCCGGCATCAACTCGGATTACCGGCGAGCGTCACCCCGCATGCCATGCGGCACAGTTTTGCCACGCACCTATTGACGGCCGGCGGTGATTTACGTGCAATTCAGGAATTGCTCGGGCACGCGTCTTTGTCTACAACCCAAGCCTATACAGCGGTCGACACCGAACGCTTGATGGAGGTTTACAACAAGACCCACCCGCAAGCAAATAGACCTGCGTCCTAAATGAACCAAGGCCAGTTGAGATTATGACCAAAGGAATCAAGGCATTATCAGTTCACCTTTTAACCGCCACGGGTGCCGTTTTCGCCATGTTGGCAATGTTGGCCGCCGTTGATGAAGAATGGAGCCTGATGTTTCTATGGCTGGTGGTGGCGTTTGCCGTCGACGGTATCGACGGGCCATTAGCGCGAAAATATGACGTCAAAACCCACGCGGCGCAATTTGACGGGGTGTTGCTGGATTTGATAATCGACTATTTAACATATGTGTTCATCCCCGCCTTTGCGCTGTTTAAATCCGGCCTTTTGCCGGGGTGGACCGGGTGGTTTGCAATCATCATAATCACCTTCACAAGCGCCATGTATTTCGCCGATACACGAATGAAAACAAAGGATAATTCCTTCTCTGGCTTCCCCGGATGCTGGAATATGCTGATCCTTGTGTTGTTCGCGCTGGAACCGGGTTTCTGGATCATTCTGGCCTTGATCACGGCGCTTTCCATCACCATGTTTGTCCCTCTCAAATTCATCCACCCCGTCCGCACAGAGCGTTGGCGCCTGGTGTCCTTGCCGATCGCAATTGCTTGGGTGTTTTTTGCCGGCTGGGCCGCGATGGTTGATTTCCACCCCGAAAGTTGGGCACATTGGGGCCTCGTAGCAACCAGTTTATATCTGCTGTTCGTCGGGATCGTCCAACAAGTTTTCCCTTTGAAAATTGCGGCCTAAAGCCGCTTGATTGCGGCCGATAGCTGGTCCAGAGCGGCGGTGAGTTTTGACCCAGTGCAGGCAAAATTGAGCCGCGCAAATCCATTCCCTTCGACCCCGAACGCCTGCCCCCGAGTGAGCGCCCACCCCGCTTCGTGGCGCAGGAATTTTGTGAGATCTTCGGGCGAAAACCCGAGTTCCCGAAAATCAAGCCACGCCAGAAACGTGCCCTCGGGTTTGATCAATTCGACGCCTTGAAGCGGCGCCAGCTGCGCCTCCACTAGCGCAAGATTGCCCTCAAGATATTCGCATACCTCGGTGAGCCACGCCCCTCCGCCACCATAAGCCGCCGTCATTGCGACACTGGCAAAGGCATTGTTTTTATTCACCGTAAGGCGGCTATTTTCGGCTTGAAATGCGGCGCGTCGCGCATCGTTTGGAACCACCGAAAACGCACTGCAACAGGCCGCGATATTGAAACTCTTGGCGGGCGACAGGCAGGTGATCGAATTGTCGGCATATTGTGTTCCTAGGCTCGCAAATGGGGTGTATTTAGCGCCCGAAAATACGATATCTCCGTGTATTTCATCCGACACCACCAACACATTATGGCGCGCACAAATATCGCCCAATTGACGCAATTCACCGGCGCGCCACACACGCCCGACGGGATTGTGGGGATTACAAAGATAAATCATTTTATTACGCGGGTTGGCGGCCAGTTTTTCCAAGCCGTCAAAATCCATTTCATACCGCCCGTCCCGCAATATCAGCGGGTTTAACACCAGTTCCCTTTTGTTTTCTTCAATGATATCAAAGAAATCAAAGAACACAGGTGGCTGCACGATCACACCATCGCCGACCTCACTAAACAGAGACGCAGCAATCGCGAGCGTATTAAGCACATTGGGTGCACGCAGAATATGTGCCGCGTCGACCTGCCATTGATGGCGTTCATATAGCCATTTCATCAAGGCGGGTATCAAGTTGGGCGGCACGGTTTCATAGCCGAATATCCCGTGTTCAACCCGCGCACTCATGGCGTCAAGCACCACTTGCGGCACTTTGAAATCCATGTCCGCCACCCCAGCGGCAAACAAATCCATCCCGTCGGCGCCAAGCACCATTTTATGCACCTTGAGTGCGGGAACTATACGCCGGTCAATATCTTCGTCAAACTTGCTATCCATAGCCCGATCCTATTCGTCCAGCAGCCATTTGAAAGTGACCGTCGCAATCATTGCCGCCGCCAATTGCACCACGATAAAGGCGGGAACATGGACCGGATTGATGCCGGCAAATGTATCGGAAAATCCACGCGCAATTGTCACCGCCGGATTAGCAAACGATGTCGACGAGGTAAACCAATAGGCGGCGGTGATATAGAGACCAACCGCAAACGGAATCGCCTCGGGGCGCGATTTCAGACACCCAAGGATGGTCATGACCAATCCAAACGTCGCAACGAACTCGCTTATCCATTGGCTAACGCCGGTGCGGTTATGCGTCGACGGATCAATCAACGGATTTTCAAACATCAGATGGGCGATCAACACCCCCAAGATGCCGCCGATTATCTGTGCCCCAATATAAAGGGCACTCTCATGCGCATTGATTTCTTTGCGAAGCGCAAAGGTCAAAGTGACCGCAGGGTTGAAATGCGCCCCGGAAATTGGCCCAAAGACGAGGATCAAAACCACCAGAATTGCCCCTGTCGGAATGGTATTGCCAAGCAGGGCAATGGCCACATTTCCACCGGCCAGCTGTTCGGCCATAATGCCGGATCCAACGACTGTCGCCAATAGAAACAGCGTCCCAAGGCCCTCGGAAAATAATTTGCGCAACATTCATTTGCCCTTTGTTTTTGCAGATTGTAACGCCGCGCTAAAACTAGCGGCATCCGTCTTTTCGCCGGTGATACCACCGCCACCGCAGGGCACGAGGACCGTATCAATTGCCCCTTCCCTCTGCTCTAGGATTTCAATCGCAATGGTGCCACCCCCCGACAAAACCCGCCGATCCGCAGATGGCGGCACATTGATACGCCCGGTTTCGGCCAAAAGGGCGGCAACAACATCGTCGCTCGATTGTGTATTGCGGTCAAATAAGTCCACTTCGGCCCCCAAATCGCGCCGCCATCCGGTAATTTCGTCGAGAAGGTCCGAAAACCGATTGAGGACAGCCATTTATCGACCTTTCAAAAAAAGCAGTTTTTGATACAGATTTTATCTAAATTCGGTACCTGCCGAATTATCGAGTTAAAGCCCATCAACCCTTGCCTTGTCAAGCTTCGATAATTCGGGTATTATCGTATTATGGATCAAAATATCGCCATAGAAGCCTTTGCCGCCCTTGCCCAAGACTCGCGCATGTCGATCTATCGGATGCTCGTGCGTGAGGGACCGCGCGGGTTTCCGGTTGGGGAAATCTCGCAGCGGCTTGATATTGTTCCGTCTACTTTGTCTGGCCATCTGGCGATTCTCAAGCGTGCCGGGTTGCTAAAATCGACGCGCCATCAACGCGAGATTCACTATACTGCCAATGTTGAGACGATGAATAATCTGGTTGGGTTTATGCTTGCCGATTGTTGCAATGGACAGGTCGAGCATTGCAAAGAAATCCTCTATTTGCTGGAGGGGGCGCCGGTTGCCTAGAGTCGTGTAAGAACAACACCCCCAACAATGAAAAGCGCGGCCAAGGCCTTGGTGCTATCCATGCGTTCGCCAAAAACAAGCCACCCAATCAGCACCGCAAACAAGATCGAGGTTTCGCGCAAGGCCGTGACCAAGGCAATCGGCGCTTGGGTCATACCCCAGACGGCAATCGCATAGGACGCATAAGACGCAATAGCGGCAAGCGCCCCGAGGCCCCATGCCTTTGGCGGTGAAATCAGCACTGACTTCCCGCGCAAAACAAGCGCCACCGGCGTAAAAACCATTGCATCAAACAAAAACATCCACGCCACGAATGTTACCGCGTCCCCAAGCAATCGCGCGCCGACGCCATCAACCAGCGAATAAGACGCCGTTGCAATTGCCGACCCAAAGGCCAAAGGCAACAGACGCCGCGATTCACCGTTAGAGAACACGCCGCGCGCCATTAGCAAAATACCAAGCCCAAGCAGGGAAATAGCAAAATAGTCTTGGGTGCGGATGATATCATCGAGGACCAGCGCGCCCACCAGCATCACCATCATCGGGGCGGACCCGCGCGCAATTGGATAGACCCGGCTTAAATCGCCCTGTTCATATGCATAGGAAAGGAATAATTTGTAGGTCGAATGAAGCACACCGGACCCGACAAGCCAGAGCCAGACCTCGCCTTCGGGAAGGGCGCGCATGGATGCGATTGCGGCCCCTGCAGCACCCTGCACCAAGGTCATGATCAACATGCTGTTCATCTTGGAACCGCCGATTTTAATCAGCGCGTTCCATGTCGCGTGCAGCAATGCAGCGCCCAAAATGGCAAGAAAAACCGTGGTGCTCATGGTTAAATCAACAGTCCCGCCGCGCCTTCATGGCGGAGCAAGTGCACTTTGGTTTCGATACCCGCACCATTGCGCCCACCGCCGGAAAATCCGCCCAAAGAGGTCGCGCCAAGCACGCGGTGGCAGGGGATAATCACAGGTATCGGATTGCCACCACAGGCCTGCCCGATTGCTTGGGCAGGGGCGCCTAGCGCCTTGGCAATATCGCCGTATGTGCAGGTGTCACCATAAGGAATTGCCAACATCGCGTCGCAAACCGCCCGTTGAAATTCCGATCCTTCGACGCGCAACGGCAAATCAAACACGGTTCTTTGACCGGCAAAATATTCGTCTATTTGCACAACCGCGCGCCGCAACAAAGGCGTGTCGTCATTTGCGCTACGGCCCCAATTCACATGGGTTATCGCACCGTTATCTTCGGTGACAGTCAGCGGTCCAACAAGGGTATCAACGGTGATTTCGGGCATAATGGAATGGTGGTGGATTTCGCCAATATCCGCAACCCACCATTCCTTTTTTGTCCGTTTTGCTTACGATCCAAGTGCGGCGTCGCAACGCCCGCAAACGCCTTCGTGGCTATGCTTGCCAACATCGGGCAGGATTTTCCAACAGCGCTGGCATTTTTCGCCATTTGCCATTTCAAACACCACTCCGACACCGTCAACTTCGGGTAAACGAAACGCCTCCGCCGGGCTTGGGTCGTTGGTCAAAGACAGGCCAGAGGTGATACAAACATCGTCGAACGGCACCGATTTGAGGGCATTCAACATGTCCTCGTCACGGATATGCACCACCGGCGCGGCCTCAAGCGACGCGCCGATCACCTTGTCGGTGCGCTGCACCTCGAGCGCGGCGGTGACCGCACGTCGGGCCAAGCGCACAACCGCCCATTTGGCGGCCAGCGGTTCGTTGAGCCAATCAGCAGGCGTTTCAGGAAAATCAAGCAAGTGGATTGACGATGCTTCATCCGGAAAGCGATTTTGCCAGACTTCTTCCATGGTGAACACCAAAACCGGCGCCAGCCATTTGGTCAGACGTTCAAACAGAATATCAAGAACCGTGCGCGCCGCGCGGCGTTCAATCGTGTCGCCATCGCAATATAGAACATCCTTGCGGATATCAAAATAGAACGACGAAAGATCGACAGTGGCAAAGGTAAAGACCGCCTGAAAAACACCTTGGAAATCATAGGCCGCATATCCCGTGCGCACCTTGTGATCCAATTCGGCCAAACGATGCAGCACCCATTGTTCCAATTCGGGCATATCCGCCGCCGCAACCCGATCGGCATCGGTGAATTCATTCAACGCACCCAACATAAACCGCATGGTATTGCGCAGGCGGCGATAGCTATCGGCAGTCCCCTTAAGGATCTCGTCACCGATGCGTTGATCATTGGTATAATCGGTTTGCGCCACCCAAAGCCGCAGAATATCCGCGCCATATTGTTTGACGATGGTTTCGGGCACGATGGTATTGCCGATGGATTTCGACATTTTCACGCCCTTGGCATCCAGGGTAAACCCGTGCGTTAGAACCCCGCGATAGGGCGCGCGCCCGTTGGTGCCACACGATTGCAACATGGATGAATGGAACCACCCACGATGTTGATCGGTGCCCTCAAGGTATAGATCGGCAATGCCGTCTTCTGATCCGTCTTCGCGGTCGCGCAAAACGAACGCATGGGTTGAACCGGAATCAAACCAGACATCAAGAATATCAAACACTTGATTATATTCGTCGGGGTTCACGATGCCATCAAGGAACCGCTGTTTGGATCCCTCAACATACCACGCATCCGCGCCCTCGGTTTCAAACGCTTCCACGATGCGCGCGTTCACGTCTTCATTGCGCAACAGAAAATCCGCGTCGGTCGGCAATGCACCAACCTTGGTGAAGCACGACAGCGGAACACCCCACGCGCGTTGCCGCGACAACACCCAATCGGGCCGCGCCTCGATCATCGAAAACAGGCGATTACGTCCGGTTTTCGGCGTCCATGTCACCAATTCATCAATGGACCGCAACGCGCGTTCGCGGATGGTGGTGCCATAATCGTCTTGCCCGTCGCCCACTTCGCGATCAATCGCGGCAAACCATTGCGGCGTGTTGCGGAAGATGATCGGCGCTTTGGAACGCCACGAATGGGGGTAACTATGGGTCACGCGCCCGCGCGCAATCAATGCACCGGCTTCGACCAGTTTGGCAATCACGGTGGTGTTGGCCTTGCCCTCTTTGCCCTTACGGTCAAGAACTTGCAGACCGGCAAAGAACGGCACATGCGGCAGAAATTCGGATTCTTCGCCCACGTTATGGGTCATCCGGTCCATCCAGCCACGTTTGACAAAGCAATCAAAATCGTCGGCCCCGTGGCTTGGCGCGGTATGCACAAATCCGGTGCCCGCATCGTCGGTCACATGATCACCGTCGATCATCGGGACATCGTAATCCCAAAACCCGTCGGCGCCTTCCATGCCGTTAAATGGATGCTGACAGATCGCACCGTCAAATTCGGCCACAGCCACATCGCGCACACGGGTAAATTCGGTCACTCGCGATTTCCCCAATGCGTCCTCGGCCAAGGCATCGGCAAAGATATAGAGATCCCCCGCCGCGGTCCAGCTTTCATCTTCGGTCGCCTCAACACGGTAAAGCCCGTAGGCAATTTTCGGATTATAGGCCACGGCCTTGTTCGACGGGATCGTCCATGCGGTCGTTGTCCAGATCACCACGCGGGCATTTTCCAAGCCTTCCGGCGCATCTTTCCATTTGAACGGCACCCAGATCGTATGGCTCTTGTGATCGTGATATTCGATCTCGGCCTCGGCCAAGGCAGTTTTTTCGACCGGCGACCACATCACAGGTTTCGACCCCTGATAGAGCGTGCCATTCATCAGGAATTTCATGAATTCCTCGGCAATCACCCGCTCGGAATGGAAATCCATGGTTTTATACGGATTGTCCCACGTGCCCTGCACGCCCAAACGTTTGAATTCGGTGCGCTGGATATCAACCCAGCCCTCGGCGAACTTGCGACATTCCTGACGGAAATCCACCACCGGCACATCGTCTTTGTTCTTGCCTTTGGAGCGGTATTTTTCTTCGATTTTCCATTCAATTGGCAGCCCATGACAATCCCAACCCGGGATGTAACGCGCATCACGGCCCATCATTTGTTGGCTGCGCACCACCATGTCCTTGAGGATTTTGTTGAGCGCGTGACCGATGTGCAAATGCCCGTTGGCATAGGGAGGTCCGTCATGCAGGGTGAACGGTTTGCGGCCACCTGCCCGCTCGCGCAATTTCTCGTAAACGCCGATATTCGCCCAACGCGCGAGCCATTCAGGTTCGCGTTTGGGCAGGCCCGCCCGCATCGGGAAATCGGTTTTCGGCAGGTTTAACGTGGATTTATAATCAAGAGTTTGGTTCGGGGTCTCGGTTGACATCGGATGTCGTCCTTTTGGAACTGGAAATCGGGAATTTGGTGAAACAGCGCGGGCAATCCACGCGCCTTTTCCGGCGTCACGATCTGGATCAGTGCGCCGGGGTGGTAATTCGATCGATAATCGCGAATATCTGTTTCATGGGCGTGTTATAGGCGGCTGCGCGCACAGCGTCCAGTGGGCTTTGATCGCGCATTGCCCGACATGGGATGAAAAGGGTTTTCTCGATGATTAAACGGTTGAATATCGCCATTGTTGGCGCGGGAATTGGCGGATTATCGGCCGCATCCCTTTTGACAGATAGCGGCCACACTGTTGTTATATTTGATCAATTTTCCGAAACACTGCCGGTTGGGTCGGGTTTGGTCATCCAACCCGTCGGTCAGGATGTTTTGGCGCAAATCGGGGTAATTGATGCGGCTCTTGCAACTGGAAACCGCGTAAACCGGATGTTGGGCCATGATGCCGGCAACGGGCGTCGGGTTCTGGATGTCTGGTATGGGCATGACCAAAACAGCAGATTTGGGTTGGCGATTCACCGTTCAGCCCTGTTTCAGGCGTTGTTTGACGCGGTAACATCGCGCGGCGTGCACATCATAACCGATGCACAGGTGACGAGCGCCGACAACGGCACCGTGACCCTTGCCAACGGGCAACGCCACGGGCCATTCGATCTTGTAGTTGATGCCAGCGGCGCGGGGTCGGCCCTCTCGCCTCTGGTATCGCGCCCGCTGCCCTACGGGGCGATTTGGGGCACGGTGAATTGGCCGCAGGATACCGATCTGCGCGTTGATTGGCTGCATCAGGTCTATCGCCGGGCCGACCGGATGCTGGGCGTTCTGCCGATCGGGAAACCGCATGCTAACAGCCCCGCCAAGGCCGCTATTTTCTGGTCGATGCCGCGTGATTCCCATGGCACTTGGTGTGATCGCGGGTTGGTCGACTGGCGACAACAAACCCATGCCCTATGGCCCGAATTTGCGCCGTTTATCAATCAAATTACCGAGTCAAACCAGATGACGATGGCCCGTTATGGCCACGCCACGCTTGGCACCCCTTATGGCAAAAAAATTGCCCATATTGGTGACGCCGCCCACCGCGCCAGCCCGCAATTGGGACAAGGTGCAAATATGGCCCTTCTGGATGCGCTTGCGTTATCGCGCGCGCTTGATCGTGTTGACGTTTCGCAGGCGCTGCAACTTTATGCCCGCGCGCGGCGTTGGCATGTGCGGATTTATCAGATGATGAGTTGGGTTTTCACCCCGCAATACCAATCGGATAGCCGATTTTTACCATTCCTGCGCGACCGCATTATTTTTCCCGCCTCTATGGTTCCGCCAATTCCACGACTTCTTACCCGTCTGGTGCGCGGTGACATGGTGCCGCCTTTGGGATCGCTAAAATAGCTGCGACAAACCGGCCCTTTTCTCTTTCGGGTTATTACCTTATAAATAGAGTCGGATATAAATAAAGACCCAAACCATGAACGCCCTCAACGCCATGCCCCCCCGTTTTGATGTCACCGCCGCCCAGATTGATGCCATGATGCAGGCGTTTTACATCGAGATCCGCAACCATCCGGTGCTTGGGCCGGTGTTCAATGAACGGATCACCGATTGGCCCACCCACGAGGCCAAAATTGCCAGTTTCTGGCGCAATGCCATTCTGCATGAACGGTCCTATAATGGCCGTCCGCAGCAGGTGCATATGGCGACAAAATCGGTGTTGCCAGAACATTTTCCGATGTGGCTCGACCTATTTGAAGATGTCGCCTTGCGCGTGCTGCCAACAACCGCATCGACCCCGTGGGTCGCCTTGGCGCGCCGCATTGGTGACGGTATGCAAATGGGGGTCGCCCAAGTGCGCGCCGCGCCCGGTTCTGTGCCGATCCTGTAAGTTCAGCCGCGCCCGAACAACCCCGCCAACGCCCGTTTCACCAACCGCGTTACCGAAGGCCGTTTGGCGCGCACAAATGGCAATGGACGGCAGACTTCCATCGCGGCCACGCCAACGCGCGCGGTCAACGCGCCATTCACCACGCCTTCACCAAAACGCCGCGAAATTTTGGATAAAACTCCGCCACCGGCGATGCTTCCGATAAGATCATCACCCACGGCGACCGCCCCCGTTGCCACCAGATGGGACAGCACCGCGCGGGTCAACCGCCAACTGCCCAACGCGCCCGACCGCCCGCCATAGACCTGAGCAATCCGCCGGATCATCCGTATATTGGCAAACAATGCGGTTGCCACATCGGCAAGGGCGAGCGGCACAATCGCCGTAACCGTCGCCACCTGCCGCGCCGCGTTTTCCACCTCGGCCATGGCCATTTTGTCCAACGGACCAAGAAGTTCGATTTCTGCCAGTGCCAACAACGCGCCCGCATCAAATTGCTCTTGGGCGCGTTCCTCCATGCGGGCACGACCCCAGGAAACCTCGCTGCGATTTTGGTATAAACGGCCCATCTGCGCCACCACGTCACGCGCTTGCCCAAGGTCATCCTCAGCCAATGCCTGCACGCCGGATTTGTGAATATTGTCGATCCGTGCCAACCGCGAAAAAGCCGCCATCTCCCGCAAGGCCAAGCCCAATAAAACCGCAACCAGTGCGGCCAAAAGTGCGCTTACCAATGCCCCCAAAATCGGGGACCGTTGCAACAGCCCCGTCACGAAATCCCACGCGTTAATCGAGATCACCACACCGATCAACGTGATCAACAACGACCAGAACCAGCGCGTTAATCGGGATGGTTTGGCGACGGCCAATGCAGCCACCGATTGCATGGCTTTTCCGGTGGGTGCCGCATCATTGGCCAAATCCGGCACAGGGGGGGCACGATCCGGCGATGCCGCAGGGGCACTACTCTCGTCGAGGTTTATCAGGATTGGCCCTTTGGGGGTTTTCACGTCAAATTCTCCCTTCCGGCATTGTTTTTTGCCAGACCAAATGAACATCGGGTATCCGCTCGTCGTTGCTGCTTCCGTCGCTGCGCGCGACCTCGACAAATCCATGCGTGTGATAGAACTTCTGCGCCGCAAGATTGGCTTGTTCCGTCCATAGTTCAAGGCGCATGCTTTGCGCTTGAGCACTGCGAATCAGCACCGCACCGCGCCCTTGTCCACGCGCGCCGGGGCGCACATAAAGGGCATGAATACGCGCGCCATCACGTGCGATAAACCCCTGAACATCATACGGTTTCCCAACAAAACTAACCCAGCCAAGGCGCGTCACATAGGCCAATGTCCGCAAATCCACCCAGCGCGAGCGCACCATCGGCAGCCAAGACGTTGACCGCGTAAACGCCCATAATACAGCCGCCAATTGTGGCAAATGCCACAGATGCGCGGGCCTTGGTATGATCTCTGACGCCACATTCATAACCGATCTCCGATTAGAAATTGCGCGGCCCGATCAAGCCGGATATGCGGTGGCCCTTCCCCCGGTTGCATAGCCAAAACAGCAGGAGCAAAATTCATCACGCGATACTCTGCATCAAGCCATTTTTCGGCCCCCTCCAACGCTGGCGCCAGCAATCTCGCCGGGTCTTTTGGCAATTCCCCGGGATAAAACGCCGCCGGTTTTCCGGTGTCCAGCAATGTGCCACGCACACAGTCAAGCGGCGCACCTTCGTGCATGATTGTTTCTTCGACAGTGGCACGCAGAGCGGCAATTGCCATCGCTTTCGTGCGCGCGCCGGCAAAATCGGCCCGCCCGCGCGCTTCACGCACCAAGGCGTCCATAATGGCGCTTAGACGCGGGTGTTGTTTGTGATGCAGATGGTCCACTTTGGTGGCGGCAAACAGGATTTTTTCAACCCTGCGCCCGCGCAAAAGACGGCTTAGAAACGCGTTGCCACCGGGGCGAAATGCACCCAGAATATCCGACATCGCACTGCGCATATCATTGAGGGCGCGCGGCCCGCGATGGATTGCGCCCAAGGCATCCACCAACACCACCTGCCGGTCAATATGGGCAAAATGATCGCGAAAGAACGGTTTCACAACGCGCGATTTATAGGCTTCATAGCGGCGCTCCATCTCGCGATATAGCGCGCGACGCACCGGTTTATCCGGCGCGGCAAGCGGCGCAAATGTAAGCACCGGCGACCCAGCCAAATCGCCGGGCAATAAAAACCGGCCGGGCGTGCAGTCATAATACCCGGCATCACGCGCCGCCTCGAGATAGGTGGTAAATGCGCCCGCCAACCGCCGCGCTGTGTTCTCGTCGAGCGGTTCATTCACATCTACCGCAGCCGCCATTTCCCGATAGGCCGCCGCCTCGGGGCGAGTCGCAATCCGGTGCAACACATCGTGCGACCATTCGGCATAGGATTTATCCAGCAACGCCAGATCAAGCAACCATTCACCAGGATAATCTACAATATCAAGATGCACAGTGCGCGGCCCAGACAAACCCGATAAAATCCCGTTTGGCTGCACACGAAGCGACAGGCGTAGCTGGCTAATCGCACGGGTGCTTTCGGGCCAATGGGGCGTGGGCGATACCAATGCGGCAAGGTGGCTTTCAAATTCGAACCGGGGCACGGTATCGTCGGGTTGCGGTTGCAAATAGGCGGCGACAATCCGTCCGTCAGCGGCGGCCAATAGCTGTGGCATACGCCCGCGATCCATGAGATTGGCGACCAGAGACGTGATAAACACGGTTTTCCCCGACCGTGCCAACCCTGTCACACCCAAGCGGATCACCGGTTCGAAAAAAGCCTGCGAAACGGTGTCACCAACATTTCCCACCCCCCGCGAGAGGCTATCGGCGATTGCTGCTATGACCACGGGCGCTGCCTTTTTGTTAATGCGTCAAAAGCAAGATAACCACGCCCTCAACGAGTTACTAGGGTTTACAGCATAGCAATACCTTGACGCGCTTTGATTGCACAAGTTCTTTGACTGCTCACCCTGACACAGCCCTAAACCGGATCTATCAAGCACTTTCCGCCAGCGGTGTTTTTGTTGACCTCGGTCCCTACGCGGTGAAACAAGAGCCGCTCCTCTTGCGGCGTGCGCATTAAAACGGCGGCACCTTTGCCTTCTTCGCCGAGCCATTTGGCCCAATCCTCTGCCTCCAGAACCAGAGGCATCCGTTTGTGGATTTCCTGCATTTTTGGATCGGCAGCAACCGTCACAATCGCGCAGGTGGCGATCGTCATTTCATCCTGTTTCCAATCCTGCCAGATCCCCGCAAAAGCAAGCAACGCATTGTCTTTGCGGGTGATATACCACGGCAATCGTGCCCCGTCGGGTGTTTTGGTCCATTCGTAAAACCCGCTTGCCGGTATTACACAACGGCGCGTCCGACAGGCGGCTTTGAACGCCGGCTTGTCCGCCAATGTTTCGCCGCGCGCATTGATCAATAATGGCCCGTTATTAAGCGCCTTATACCAGTGCGGAACAAACCCCCAACGCATCGCGCGCAGACGGCGGCCGCTCTCGGCGGCACTTACCACATGCACTTTTGTCGTCGGACAGATATTGAAATTCGGGCCTTCCGGCAAGTCATTGTCAGGGGCAGCCGCAAAAAGCTGCGCCATTGCATCATTTGGTAAAGTTAGGGAATCTCTGAACAAAGCCCTGATTTCCGTGCTATAATTCTGGCAGCACTTACGGGAGAATTGGCATTGAAACAGCAGAGTTTTTCGTCACTTGAGCAGGCCTACAAGAAGAAGCGGACCAAGCGCGAGTTTTTT
>JAUZRV010000136.1 GCA_030950105.1 Rhodobacterales bacterium
ACCAGCGCCGCTATCACCCTGCTCAAACGCATCGCAAAATCACCAACCAGGGCGATTGAACTCGTACAGGATAACCGCGCAAAGGCAGTCGAGATCATCGCGGCAGAACGATAATCCCACTTTCTCTGAATCACCCTGGGGGGCGGTAAGGGATGAGCTATTATATGCCTGATTGGTGAGTCTCTTAATGGGCAGGAATTGCGGGTCTCCGGTGGGGGCGGGCGGCAACGAAAAATTGCCTATGCCTTTGTTTTGTCCAAAGTTGTGGCCTGACCGTGACAAGACTGTGGCAAAGCTGCACCATGTAGACCCACATTGCCGCGCCAAGTGCCCGCACGCTTGCAATCACCCCCCTAAAAGAGCGAAAGACTGCACATACCCAATTCGGATTCTCTGATTTGGGCTCATGATTAGAAAACCGAGGGAATAACCATGAAAAAGATTCTTTTCGCAACGACCGCTCTTGTCGCCACCGCCGGTGTCGCAGCTGCTGACGTTTCGTTTGGCGGCTACGGCCGTTTTGGTGTAGCTTACACATCCGCGGGCGCTGGCTCCACTGATCTTACAAGCCGTTTGCGTCTGACTATCACAGGCACAACCGAGTCCGACAACGGTCTGAGCTTTGGTGCGCGCTACCGCATTCAACAATCCGGTACGAGCGCAGCTCCAGCGGCCACTGGCACTGGAACAAACCAAGCGCGCTTCTGGATGTCTGCTGGCGGTTTGACCGTTGCAGTTGGCAACATCTTCGGTGCCATGGACTCCTTGCCTAACCTTTACATCGGTCAGCACGGTGGCTCCATCGGTTACCAAGGTCTGGGCTATGGCCACGTTGTAACAGAGTTCGCAACACACACATATTCTTCCGGTAGTGCTGGTTCAGCTGGTTCTGACGGTGTTGAAGTGACTTACTCCGGTGACGCGTATAGCGTTCACTTGTCAAGCGGCGCAAGCCGCATTGAATTCGGCGGTAGCTACTCGTTCGGTGACTGGACTGTTGGTGCAGCTGCTACTGATGCCGGAGCTGGCGCACAATGGGTTGCCACAGTCGGCGGCACAATCGGTTCCATCAATATTCGCGCAGCTGTTGCTGAAGTTGGTGTAAACACCAACTATAATGTATCTGCTGGTTTCGCAGTAGGTGCCGCGACAACCATCACTGCGTACCTTGCCAGCGTTCGCGGTGCAGACAACTACGGTCTTGGTGTTAACCACTCTTTGGGTGGCGGCGCGTCGATCGCAGCTGGTGTAGCGTCCTTGGGCGGCACAACACGCGCAGAAGCCGGCGTAGTCTTCAACTTCTAAGTTGAACGATACCGACAACTTTATCTAAGATTAGGGCAGGCCTTGCGGTCTGCCCTTTTTCGTATGTGGAATTGATAAATGGATGGCTTGCCCATGTCTCTCGTTGAGATCACCCGTCAAATTGCCAAAGCCGAAACAAAGCATGATCGCGTCGCGGGATCGGTGCAATTGATAGCGGTGTCCAAGGTGCAGCCTAATGAACGGGTCGCGGCGGTGTTGAATGAAGGGCACCGGGTTTTTGGCGAAAACCGCGTGCAGGAAGCGGCGGGAAAATGGCCGGATTTCAGGGCGCAGTTTGATGATGTTAAGGTGCATTTGATCGGGCCGCTGCAAACCAACAAGGCGCGCCAAGCGTTTGAATTATTCGAGGCGATCCATTCGGTTGATCGGGTGAAACTGGCCAAGGCGATTGCACGGTTGGCACAGGAATTGGGCCATTGTCCGGAATTGTTCATTCAGGTAAACACCGGTCAAGAGCCGCAAAAGGCAGGGGTTTTGCCGGAGGCGGCGGATCAATTTATCGCCGATTGTGTGGCGATGGATTTACCCGTGCGGGGATTGATGTGTATTCCACCCGCCGAAGAAGAACCGGCGTTGCATTTTGCGTTTCTGGCCAAAATTGCGGCGCGCAACGGATTATCAGGGCTTTCGATGGGAATGAGTAGCGATTTTGAACGCGCGATTGCCCATGGCGCGACCCACGTGCGGGTAGGATCGGGCGTATTTGGCGAACGGGATTACAGTTGATTTTCAACGATTAGGCGGGTGCCCAATGTCAGGCGTCGCGCGATCCAGTGCAGATGGGCGCGTTTGAAGGCGATGCAGCCTTCGGTCGGGTATCCGGGCCGTCGCCATTGGTGTAGAAATATCGCCGAACCGGCGCCAGCGGTGGCCTTGGGCCAATTATAATCGGTGAGTAAAACCAGATCATAGAGCGGATCGGCGCGGCGCAAATCCTCGTGGGAATGGGCATAGGGCGCGCGCACGTGGGTGTTATAGCTGCTGTCGGCGCTATCATCTGACCATAAATCACCGATGCGGATCGGTTGTGCCCATGGTGTGGGCGGCGCAATACGGTCGGGGCGAAAAAACATGCCGGTGATATGATGGGTGCCAACGGGCGTGCCGGAATCGCCCTCGCGTTTGACAGGTTTAAGACCACCACGCCCGATGGTGCAGGGAAAAATGCGCCCGCAAAACCGGACCCCGCGCGGGGTTAAAACCAGATCCAAAGGTGTCACAACAAATGGCCGGATTTGTTGGCCTTGGTCGCGAGATAGGCACGATTGTGGGCATTTTCCCCAACGATAAGCGGCACACGTTCGACCACGTTTATGCCGTTGCTTTCCATCATTGCGATCTTTTTGGGGTTGTTGGTAAGTAAACGAGCCGAAGAAAACCCCATGGATTTCAATATGTTGACACCGATACGGAAATCACGTTCATCGTCTTCAAAGCCAAGGCGATGATTGGCCTCGACGGTATCAAACCCTTGGTCCTGAAGGGAATAGGCACGCATCTTATTGGCAAGACCAATACCGCGGCCTTCCTGATTTAGATAAAGCAGGATGCCGGAGCCTTCGGCACCCATTTGGGCGAGGGCGGCGTGAAGTTGCGGGCCGCAATCGCATTTTAGAGACCCGAGGATATCGCCGGTGAAACACGCGGAATGGAGACGGGCAAGCACGGGTTTGTCGCGCGCGGGGCGGCCAATTTCAATGGCGTAATGTTCTTCGCCGCCGTCCTCGGGGCGGAAAACATGCAGGCGACCGGCACGTGATGCGGCCAGTGGCAGGCCTGCCGAGATTACCGGATGTAATTGGCTTGTGGTTTTGAGGGCGGGTGCAGCGCGTAAAGTATCGACATAGGTAAGGGTATGCGCGGCAGCGAATGTTTTAGGGTCGTCGATGGCAACAACGGCAACGGCGGGCAGCAGACGTGCGGATTTGGCCAGTTGCAGGGCAAAGCGATGCAGTTCGGCAGACCCGTCGCGCGCGCAATTAAGCGGGCCTTTCATCGGGGAATTGAGATCGTCGGACGGGTCGGCGATGCCCTGAAGCCATGACAAAGGGGCGGTGGCAGGCACCATAATGCGGGCCAGATCACCGTCATAGGCACGCGCCTTGAGGGTTTCGGCGCGCCGCGCGGTGATCGCCAGATCGAGCGGCCCGAGAGCACGTAAATCGGCGAGACGGGCGGCGTTCATGGTTTCAACCGAGACCACAACGGCAGCCGATTCTTGTGCATTGAGCACCACAGGCACGCCCATGCGCAGGTCACTTTTAGCGCGGGCGAGGGTTTCAATTATGTCAGGCGCGAGCGTCATATTTCAAAATTGTCCTATTGTTGGGGTCTATGTAGGGGGTTTTTGACGGAATGTGAAACATTTGAACACATAGCAACACGAGGCCGTGAAAGATTGGCAGCGTATCTTGTCGAAAGGGGTTTTGAGGCCCATCTTGGGTTTAACAGCAATGGAGGTCCTCGATGGGACAGGTCAAAAAAATACTACTGGTGGATGACGATGACGATCTACGCGAGGCGTTGAGCGAACAATTGGTCATGACCGAAGATTTTGATGTTTTTGAAGCCGACGATGGTGCAAGCGCCATGGTGAAGGCCAAAGAGGCGCTTTATGATCTGGTTATTCTCGATGTGGGCCTGCCGGATACCGACGGGCGCGAATTGTGTCGGCTGATGCGCAAGCAAGGCGTCAAGGCGCCGATCCTGATGCTCACCGGGCATGACAGCGATTCCGATACGATTTTGGGGCTGGATGCGGGCGCCAATGATTATGTGACCAAGCCGTTTAAATTTCCGGTGCTATTGGCGCGGATCAGGGCGCAATTGCGCCAGCATGAACAATCGGAAGACGCGGTTTTCACGCTTGGGCCATATACGTTCAAACCGGCGATGAAGATGTTGGTGACGGAAGACGAAAAGAAAATTCGGTTGACCGAAAAAGAGACCAATATTCTCAAGTTTCTGTATCGCTCGGCGGAAGGTGTGGTGGCGCGCGACATTCTGCTGCACGAAGTTTGGGGATATAATGCCGGCGTAACGACGCACACGTTGGAGACACATATATACCGATTGCGCCAGAAAATTGAGCCGGATCCGTCAAATGCACGGCTTTTAGTGACTGAAAGCGGTGGTTATCGGCTCGTTGCATAAAGGTTTTGGGGTGAAATAGGCGGGAAATCGCGGAAAACTGTGAAAAAATCATCGAAATGCCTGTGATATTCCGAAAGTGGAATATTAAACTTGAATTTGCGATAGATCAAAGCCATATACTATTTATAGGTTTAGACCTTACGTATTCCCGTCGCATGTGCGGGTTATCACATGCACCTCCCTGTTGGACTTGCCCGGGCCTCGCGCCCGGGTTTTTTTTTATTTGTGCCTCGCGCCCGGGTTTTTTTTGTTTGTGCCTCGCGCCCGGGTTTTTTTTGTTTGTGCCTCGCACGCGATTTTTTGTTGCGAGGCCTGCAAACAGCGTTCTTCTCACCTTGTCGTATTGGTGATGGCAAAGGGGAAAGGCAGCGCGTAATGTGGGCGAAACGTCAAATGCGGAGATCAAGATGAGTTTTACCCTCGCCACCTGGAATATCAATTCGGTCCGGCTCCGTGAGCCGATCGTGTGTAAATTGTTGGCTGAAGAAGCGCCTGACGTTTTGTGCCTGCAAGAATGTAAATCACCGGTGGATAAAATCCCGACGGCGGATTTTGCGGCGCTTGGATATGAACACATGGTTGCACGCGGGCAGAAGGGATATAACGGCGTTTTGATCCTGTCACGGATGCCTCTGGAGGATGTGGGCGGGCATGATTACGTCGGTATGGGGCACGCGCGGCATGTGGCGGCGCGATTGCCCAACGGTGTGGTGATTCACAACCATTATGTGCCTGCGGGGGGCGATGTGGCCGACCGTGAGGTGAACGAAAAATTTGGCCAGAAAATGGATTATCTCGCGGAATTGCGCGACCAATTTCGCGCCGATGCGCCGGAGAAATCGATTCTGGTGGGGGATCTCAACATTGCGCCGCGCGAGGACGATGTTTGGGATCACAAGAAGCTTCTCAAGGTGGTGAGCCATACGCCGATCGAAGTGGCGGCCCTGTTAGAGACCCAGGAAGCGGGTGGCTTTGTCGATGTGACCCGCGCCGATATTCCCGAAGGCAAATTGTATAGCTGGTGGTCATACCGCGCGCGCGATTGGGATGTGGCCGACAAGGGCCGCCGGTTGGACCATATTTGGGCAACTGGCGATATTTCGGGCGCGGCCCATGGCAGTCGCGTTATGCGTGCGGCGCGGGGATGGGAAAAACCATCCGACCACGCGCCGTTGTTTGCGACATTTGATCTCTGATTTGCCTCTTGGGTTTTCGGGCCCGAGCGCACATATAGAGACTAACAGATATAGTGATGGATGAATGATATGTTGGAACTTGGACAAACGGCACCTGCCGAAACTGCGGATTTGATCAAAGACGGGACCGAAGCGACATTTATGGCCGATGTGGTCGAGATGTCGAAAACGGTGCCGGTGATTGTCGATTTTTGGGCACCTTGGTGTGGCCCGTGCAAAACGCTTGGGCCGGCACTTGAGGCGGCGGTGACGGCGGCGGGCGGCAAGGTGCGCATGGTCAAAATCAACGTGGATGAAAATCAGGCCATCGCCGGACAATTGCAGGTGCAATCGATTCCGACGGTCTATGCCTTCCACGAGGGCAAGCCGGTGGACGGATTCCAAGGCGCAGTTCCCGGTTCGCAAATCGACGCGTTTGTGGCCAAAGCCGCGGCATTGGCGGGCGATGTCGAAGACGAGGGGCTATCGGCGGCGGTGGAAGCGGCCGAACAAATGTTGACCGATGGCGAAGCGGCGGATGCAAAAGAGACATTTGCCGCCGTTTTGGAAGAAGAACCCGAAAATTCAGCGGCTTATGGCGGTTTGGTGCGCGCGTTAATTGCGCTTGAGGAATTGGAAGAAGCCGAGGCCACGTTGAATGGCGCGCCCGAGGCGATTTCGCAAAGTTCCGATCTCGAGGCGGCGCATGCGCAGCTCGAATTGGCCAAACAGGCGGCGGATGCCGGACCGATTGGCGAATTGACTGCCGCCGTCGAGGCCGATCCCGATGATCATCAAGCGCGGCTTGATCTGGCGTCGGCATTGCACGCGAACGGGCAGGTCGAAGAAGGCGTGGCGCAATTGCTCGCGTTGTTCGGGCGTGATCGGGAATGGAATGACGGCGCGGCGAAAAAGCAGCTTTTCACGGTTTTTGAAGCGTTAAAAGCCGATGATCCGATTGTTTTGAACGGGCGGCGCAAGTTGAGTTCGATGATATTTCTTTAATATCGAAAATGGGTTAGGCTTGTCGAGATGAACATGAAAACCGATCTTCCCGAGAGCCTGCCCATTTTCCCTTTGTCGGGGGCGGTGTTGCTACCACGTGCCCGCCTGCCGTTGAATATTTTCGAGCCGCGTTATTTGACGATGCTTGAGGATGTGTTGAAAACCCCACACCGGATGATCGGCATGGTGCAGCCAAACGGCATGACCGAAAATACGCCTGAGGAACTTCACCTCGTGGGCTGTGCCGGACGGGTGACGCAATTCACCGAGACCGATGACGGGCGCTATATTCTGACGTTGAAAGGCGTGTCGCGGTTCAAGGTTAATGAGGAATTTAAAGGGTTTACGCCTTATCGGCGGTGCAAAGTGGATTGGAATGGTTTTGACCGTGATCTTGGCGGGGCCGAGGATGATCCACGATTTGACCGGCCCGCGTTTCTTGAACTGTTGAGCCGCTATTTTGACGCCAAAAAGTTGACGGTAGAATGGGAGAGCCTGCGCGAGGCGGATGACGAGATGTTGATCAATTCGCTGTCGATGTTGCTTGAGTTGCAAGGCGGCGAAAAGCAGGCGCTTTTGGAGGCGGGTGAACTTGGCATACGGCGGGAAATTTTGGAAACGCTGATGGAATATAGCCTGCGTGGCGGTATCGGCGAGGAGATGATGCAATGAGCGAAACACCGGGATTTGACCCAAAAATGTTAGAAGCATTGATCTGCCCGCAGACGCAAAAGCGGCTAGAGTATGATGCGCAGAAACAGGAATTGGTCAGCAAATCGGCAAATTTGGCGTTTCCGATCCGCAACGGAATTCCGGTTATGCTGATTGATGAAGCGCGGGTTCTAGAGTAATCGCCGGCACATATAGCGCGCTATTCACGCATCAAATCGGGCAGGTCACCGCGTAGGCCGGCGGCTTCGCGCATGAGGCCACGGCGCAGGGGTGGCATGGCATTGATTGCGCGCATGCCAAGGTCACGACCCAAACGCAAAAGCGGATTGCCGTTTGAAAACAATTTGTTGGATAGGTCTGTGATCATCGCCAGTGATTGCGTGTCAAAGCGGCGCCATTGCTGGTAACGGTCCAAAGTGAGCTGCGCGGCGATGTCTTCGCCGCGTTGGCGGGCGTGGGTGAGAACATGCGCCAATGCCGCGACATCGCGCAGATCCGCGTTAAGGCCCTGACCGGCAATCGGGTGCATCCCGTGGGCCGCATCCCCGATCAGGGCGAGACGTTCACCAACAAAGGCATTGGCGAGGGTCAGATCAAGCGGGTAGGTAAAGCGTTGGCCAGCCAGCGAGATTTCTCCGAGAAAATCACCGAAACGGGGGCGCAAAACCGCGAGGTAATCGGCATCGGACAGGGCGTGGATTGCGGCGGCGTTGGCCGTGGTTTCGGACCAGACAATCGATGACCGGTTACCGGGGAGGGGCAAAATAGCAAGGGGTCCTGCGGGCATGAAAAATTGATGCGCGATGCCGTTGTGGGGCATTGCGTGATCAATGGCACAGACCAGCGCGGTTTGGCCATAATTCCATCCTGTGCGACGGATTCCGGCGCGGGTGGCGGTGCCTGATGCGCGTCCGTCAGAGCCGATCAACAGGTTTGCGCGCAGGACCTTTCCAGAAGCAAGGGTGACGGAAATACCTTGTGGATCAAGGGTTTGGGCGACAACAGTTTGGCCGGAAATCTGGGTGATTGCGGGGTGTTCTTTCATCGCGGCGAGAAATGCACCACGTAAATAACGGTCTTCGAGCATGAAACCCATTGGGTCATGCGGGCTGCTATCAACGCCATCGCTGTGGTCAAAATGCATGAAAAACGGCGAGACGCCAAGGCCCGCGTGGCCATCGCTCACCTTGATCTCATACATGGGTTGGGCATTTTGGGCGACGCGTGGCCAAATACCGATGGCATTCAGCAGGCGTTTGGAAGCAAGCGCCAAGGCATAACCGCGCCCGTCGAAGCCTGCATTTTTGCGGATTTTGACGGGCAGGGCATCAATCACGGTCACGGTGAAACCGGCCAGTGCAAGAGCCAAGGCAAGGGCCGGGCCATTCAAGCCGCCGCCGACGATTACAATATCACTGTTTTTGGTCATACCGTGTCATATGGTGTCGCGGGCGGGATTGTCCATGCGCGCGTAGGGCGTTAGCGTGATTTTGAACATGGGATGAGGAAAATACGATGGGCAATTGGTTGGAGATGACGGCGGCGGATTTGGGGCGCGCGATCGGGGCGGGCGAGATTGATCCGGTTGCATTGACGCAAACCTATCTTGAGGCGATTGACGGGCATGCGCTGCGCGACCGGATTTATGCGCGGGTGACGTCGGATCGGGCGATGGCCGAAGCAGAGGCGGCGGCGGCGCGCGCGGCTTCGGGGCATCGCTTGTCACCGCTTGACGGGGTGCCGATAAGTTGGAAAGACCTGATTGATAGTGCGGGGATCAAAACCGAGGCCGGATCGGCGTTGTTGAAGGATCGTGTGCCGACACATGACGCGCCGGTATTGGCGAATGCAACCGCCAACGGTTTGATATGCCTTGGTAAAACCCACATGAGCGAGCTTGCATTTTCCGGCCTCGGGTTGAACCCGGTAACCGCGACATCGCCCTGTGTGAACGATCTTGATGCGGTTTCGGGTGGGTCATCGTCCGGCGCGGCAACATCGGTGGCGTTCAATATTGCGGCGGCGGGAATTGGGTCGGATACGGGTGGATCGGTGCGGATTCCGTCAGCGTGGAACGACCTCGTGGGGCTAAAGACAACCTCGGGGCGGGTGACGTTGGAAGGTGTTGTGCCACTTTGCGCGCGGTTTGACACCATCGGCCCGCTGTGTCGGTCGGTTGAGGATGCGGGCCTGTTGTTGGCGGCGATGGAGGGTGTTCGCGCACCGGATTTGCACAATGTTTCGATGAAAGGGCTGCGGATTGGCGCGTTGCAAACCGTGGTAATGGACGATGTGCGCGGCGCGCCACTTGCGGCCTATCGTAGCGCGATTGAACGGTTGCAGGCGGCGGGGGCCATTGTCGAGAAATTTGAAGCCCCCGAAGTTGCACCCGCGATGGCGCAAACCGGCCCGACCATGACATCCGAGGCCTATGGGCAATGGCGCGAAGTGATCGAGGCCAATCCCGATTTGATGTTCCACGAAATTCTGGCGCGGTTTCGGGCGGGGAAAGAATATTCGGGCCCGGATTTTGTGGCCGCATGGTTGATGCTTGATCAATGTAGGGCGCAATGGGCGGCGCGGGTGGCCGGATATGACGCGGTGATTTGCCCGACCTCGCCGATATTGCCACCAAATATTGAGCGGTTGACGACGGATCATGAGTATTATGTCGGTGAAAACCTGTTGGCGCTGCGCAATACGCGGGTCGGCAATATGTTGGGGTTGAGCGTGATCACATTGCCAACCGGCGTGCCGAGTTGCGGGATTTCATTGATGGGCGCGGCATTTGGCGAGGCGCGGTTGTTGCGTGTGGCCAAGGCGGCAGAGGCGGCGCTTGCGTGACATTGACGTAAATCCGCGTGAAAGGCAGGGGGAGATGCCTCCGGCGGGGATATTTGAAGAACAAAGATGCGGGTTTTGAGCGTGTTGGCCAAATTGCCACAAGTTGCGGGAATCGTGTGGTTTTTGTGGACGCAAGGCGAGGGCTTGGGTAGTTTGAGGTGAAACGGGGCGCTAATGATCCCGATCTTTGAGGCTTAAATAGATGTTTCCCGAGCGGTTTAACACCCTTCCGGCTTATGCGTTTCCGCGTTTGCGTGCGCTTCTCGACGTCCATGAGGGCGGCGGCGAGGCCGTACATATGACCATTGGCGAGCCGAAACACGCGTTTCCGGTGTGGATTGGCGATATAATTGCCGAGAACATCGGCGATTTTGGCCGATACCCGCCCAATGCCGGAACGCCGGAGTTGCGCCAGTCGATTTGTGATTGGGTGATGCGGCGTTACAATGTACCGCTTGTGGCCGAAACGCAGGTTTGCAATTTGAACGGCACCCGTGAGGGGCTTTATAATGCGGCAATGGCCCTCGTTCCCGAGCAGAAGAACGGGAGGCCGCCGGTTATTGCGGTGCCAAATCCGTTTTATCAGGTATATGCGGTGGCCGCTGTTACGGTTGGGGCCGAAACGGTTTTTGTGCCTGCAACGCGGGAGAATAATTATTTGCCGGATTATGCCGGACTTGGCGCAGATGTGTTGAACCGTATGGCGGCGGCCTATGTGTGTTCGCCGTCCAATCCGCAAGGCGCGGTGGCCAGTCGGGAATATTGGGCCGAGTTAATCGGTTTGGCAGAGAAATATGATTTCCAGATTTTCGCGGATGAGTGTTATAGCGAGATTTACCGCGATGCCCCCCCTGTCGGGGCGTTGCAGGTGGCGCATGAAATGGGGGCTGATCCTGAACGGGTTTTGATATTCCATTCGTTGTCGAAACGATCAAATCTACCGGGATTGCGGTCGGGGTTTGTTGCGGGCGGACCGCAGAGCCTGCACCGGATCAAACAGCTGCGCGATTTTTCCGGTGCACCCGTGCCGATGCCGTTGCAAGTAGTATCTGCGCGGGTTTGGGACGACGAAGACCATGTGGTCGAGAACCGTCGCCTTTACCGTGAAAAATATGTGATTGCCGATGAAATCATGGGGGACCTTCCGGGGTATCGTGCGCCAGAAGCCGGCTTTTTCCTGTGGCTGCCGGTGGGCGACGGCGAGGCGATGGCGTTGAAATTATGGAAAGAAACCGGCGTTAGGGTGCTTCCGGGGGCATACCTTAGTCGTGATGTGAACGGGGCAAATCCGGGCGCAAATTATATCAGGGTCGCGATGGTGGCCCCAAAGAACGAGATGCGGCGTGGGCTTTTGGCCCTGCGTGACGGCATCCAAAATTGAGGACGAAGATAAAAATGGCTTATCAGACGCGTGACCGCGAGCGGCTTTTGGATGTGGATATGCAGGCGGCGATTGAAAAACGTGGCCGGGAGTTGATGGGTATTGTGTTGATGGTTCTTGCGATTGTCGCCTCGGCGATGATTGTGTCCTATCAACCGAGCGATCCGAGTTGGATGTCAGCGACGGATGCGCCTGTGCATAATTGGATGGGCCGGATCGGGGCGTCGATTGCGGCACCATTGTTTATGATTGTCGGATGGGGCAGCTGGGGCATTGCTATTGTTTTGGGTGTTTGGGGCGTGCGATTGGCGGCGGATCAGGGCGCAGAGCGCGCTATTGGCCGATTGATATTTGCACCGATCTGGGTGGCGATGGCGGCAGTTTATGCGGCCTCTTTGGTGCCCGATGCGGAGTGGACCCATAGCTATGGCATGGGCGGATTATTTGGTGACACAGTTTTGGGGGCGATTTTGAACGCGGTTCCGGGCGATGCAGCGGTTGGCCTCAAGGTGATATCATTGTTGATGGGCCTTTTGATGGTGGTGCTGGGCGCGTTTGTTTTGGGCGCGGTTTGGCCTGAGTTGAAAAAAATGGCGCGGTTCCTGCTTGTCGGGGTGATCATGAGCTATGCGGTGATTATGAACTTGCTTGGGCGCGGGGCATCGGGGGCGGCGCACGCGGCCAGAATTGTCAAAGAAAAAACCGAAGTCCGGCGTGAAGAACGCGCATTACGGGCCGCCGAGCAGGCCGAGATCGACGCCGCAGAGGCCGCAATTGCACCGCCTGTGGCCGATTATGGGGACCTGCAATCGTTTGAAACAGGGCGGCCTGTGGCGGAAAAACCCGGAATTTTGGCGCGAATTCCGAATCTCATCAAACGACCTGAGCCGGCATTTTCAGGGGAGCTTCCTGAATCGGAATTGGTTGAACCTGTGTTGGCGTCATTTGCGGATATTGAAGCCCGTCAGGGGCAGGGTGACGAGCGAATCAAAGCGAAAATTGCAGATGTGATCAAATCGCGATCTCGTCAGGGTGTCGGAGAAGCGGCGCCGGTTGTGCCGCTCACGGTTGGAGAAATCCATGCGCGGCGGCCCGAACCCTTGGTTTTGGACATTGCGCCGAGCGGTGGATTGCCGACCGAGCCACCTTTGACATCGCAAAATGTGCCAGAATATGCGCCGGCGGCGGATATGACGCCAGAGCCGTTGATTTCCGCCAAGCCCGTTGCCGAGCCAGTTCCTACGCGTGTTGCAGCACCTGTGACGGCCCCAATTGTTGCCCCGATTCCGGTCGCGACACCGCGCAAAGTGGTGCAACATGGCACCCGTAAAGTGACGCAACCATCAACACGCGCCAAGGCCGAGGCGCAACCGAAGTTGCAGTTTGAAGAAGAAACTGTCGAGTTTGAATTGCCGCCGCTTGGCCTTCTTGCCAATCCGGTCGCGATTGAACGGCATCATCTTTCGGACGAGGCATTGGAAGAAAATGCGCGGATGTTGGAAAATGTGTTGGATGATTATGGGGTTAAGGGCGAAATCGTATCGGTGCGCCCTGGTCCTGTGGTCACCATGTATGAATTGGAACCCGCGCCAGGTTTGAAAGCGTCGCGGGTGATCGGGTTGGCCGATGATATTGCTCGGTCGATGGCAGCGCTGTCTGCGCGGGTGTCAACGGTGCCGGGGCGGTCGGTGATCGGGATTGAGCTACCAAACGAGAATCGCGAAAAAGTATCGTTGCGCGAAATTCTTGCGTCGCGTGATTTCGGGGATAGCCATCAGGATTTGCCGCTTGCACTTGGCAAAGATATTGGTGGTGACCCGATGGTGGCAAATCTGGCGAAGATGCCACATTTGTTGATTGCAGGAACCACCGGATCGGGGAAATCCGTGGCGATCAACACGATGATCCTGTCGTTGCTTTACAAGCTTACGCCGGATGAATGTCGGATGATTATGATTGACCCGAAAATGTTGGAACTGTCGGTCTATGACGGTATTCCCCATCTTCTTTCGCCGGTTGTGACCGATCCGAAAAAGGCGGTTGTGGCCCTCAAGTGGGTCGTTGGCGAAATGGAAGATCGCTATCGCAAGATGTCGAAAATGGGCGTGCGCAATATCGCCGGTTATAACAGCCGCGTGGCCGATGCCTTGGCCAAAGATGAGATGTTTAGCCGCACAGTGCAAACCGGATTTGATGACGATACCGGCGAACCGGTTTTTGAGACCGATGAATTTGAACCGGAAAAAATGCCCTATATCGTGGTGATTGTCGACGAAATGGCCGACCTTATGATGGTGGCGGGCAAGGAAATCGAAGCGTGTATTCAACGGCTTGCGCAAATGGCGCGGGCGTCGGGTATCCATTTGATCATGGCCACTCAGCGCCCGTCGGTGGATGTGATCACCGGCACGATCAAGGCAAATTTCCCGACGCGGATTTCGTTTCAGGTGACCAGTAAAATTGATAGCCGCACCATTTTGGGTGAAATGGGCGCCGAGCAACTTCTTGGCATGGGCGATATGTTATATATGGCGGGGGGGGCGAAAATCACCCGTTGCCACGGACCGTTTGTATCGGACGAAGAAGTCGAGGAAGTGGTGAACCATCTCAAAGGATTTGGACCGCCTGATTATATCGGAAGTGTGGTCGAAGGGCCGGAAGATGACCGCGGCAGCGACATTGATCTGGTTCTGGGGCTTGGCGGCAATACCGACGGCGAAAATGCGCTATATGATACGGCGGTTGCAATTGTGGCCAAGGATCGCAAATGTTCGACAAGTTATATCCAGCGCAAATTGGCGATCGGGTATAACAAGGCGGCGCGTTTGGTGGAACAAATGGAGGACGAGGGGCTTGTTTCGGCGGCCAATCATGTGGGAAAACGCGAAATTCTGCTGCCGGAACATCCTGATCAAAATCGCCTGTAACGATTTGCGCGGTTGATTGCTGATCTCGCGGATGTGAGGCCGAGGGTAGTGGAAATTTACCCGATGGGGACCTATTTATACGATATGGAAAAACTTCGTTACCTTCTTGCACCGGTTATCGCAGTGGCGCTTGCAATGCCCGCGAGCGCGGAAAAACTTGCTCTGAGCGAGATTTCAGCGTTTTTAAATGCGATGAAAACGGCCAAAAGCCCGTTCACCCAGATCAATGACGACGGCACAATCAGCACCGGAACGCTTTTTATCAAGCGGCCGGGGCGGGTGCGGTTCGAGTATAACCCTCCTGATGACACCCTAGTTTTGGCGTCTGGTGGTGCGGTGGCGATATTTGATTCCAAATCGAATGCCGGGCCGCAAACTTACCCGCTTAATAAAACACCTCTGTCGATCATTTTAGGTAAAAATGTAAATTTGGGGCAGGCGCGTATGGTGACCGGGCATGGCTATGACGGCACTGCGACCACGATAACGGCACAAGATCCCGATCACCCCGAATATGGCAATATTCAACTGGTTTTCACTCCGAATCCGGTGCAACTGCGCCAATGGGTGATCAATGACGACACGGGCAGTCAAACCACGGTAATTCTGGGGGATTTGCAGGCGGGCGGTATCTTGCGCGACTCCATATTCAATATCCAGTTGCAGGCTGACAAAGACGCCGAGCGGTAAACCGGGCACCGTTTAAGAGGACAGCGTTAAAGCACTGCGCCTTAAACCTGAGACAGGGTTATGGCGCGGTGGCGCATACCCTCACAGTGTCCCGAGCGCCTCGCTATAAACATGTGATTCAGGTTTATGGCGAGACGCTTAAACGAACGATGCGTCGTTAAACAGGCCTGTTCGAAGCGGTAAAACCGGCACATTTTATCCGCGTAGCCGGCAACTCGCGATTTGGGATTGGTAGGTAACGGCCCTTGCGCCAACTTCACCGGCGACGCGAACCAACCACGGTTTTGCGTTGAATGAACCACGGGAAAATCCGGTGCGGCCCTCGTGATAGGCGAGATATTGATTGCGCGCATCCGTTAGGACGACACCGTTGCGTTCCTGGGTTTTGCTCATATACCACCCCATGAAATCACTGGCGTCACGAATATTGTCGCGTTTGGCGCGGGGGCTTCGAGTAGAGCGTTTGTATTCTTTCCAGGTTGCATCAAGCGCCTGAGAGTAGCCGTAGGCAGAGCTTTGTCTCCCCATGGGAATGACGCCCAATACGTATTGATATGGGGTGCGGGCATTGCCGATGAATTTGCTTTCTTGATAAATCGTCGCCATCTGGACATGCACCGGCACGCCCCAACGGCGTTCGGTGGCGCGAAACGCCTTGACGTAATGTGGCCGTTGTTTCAGGATTGAACATGCATCATCAAGATTGCGCGGTGCTGAATAATCGCCACTGCCGCATGATGCCAGCAATAGAAACAATACAACTGCGCGTAGGGGTCTGCTCATCGGCCTCTCGCTTTCATTTTTTTAACCATAGTAGCCTATTGTGCCGCGTTGGGAAATCACATTTCGTTCGCGGAACAACCATGATCGCCTTATCCTGAGGTTCGGCGCTCTGTTGCAAGGAAAACGGTGTTGAAACTAGCGGTTTTTCGCCGGTTTTCGACATGCGAAACGCTTTGTTTCCATGAAATGGTGTTCAAATGTTGGACAAGCCCCCCTTGAACACAGTATTAACAGGCGGTAAGGGCTAAATTATTATGATTAGATCGCGTGCAAAATATTATTTGGGGCAAATCGTGCGCCATAAAAAACACCCTTTCCGAGGGGTGGTTTTTGACGTGGACGCCCAATTTAACAATTCCGACGAATGGTATGAAGCGATACCCGAAGATAGCCGGCCGCGCAAAGAGCAGCCGTTTTATCATCTGCTGGCTGAAAATGATCAAAGTTTTTATGTGGCTTATGTGTCCGAGCAAAATTTGATTGCTGATTATTCCGGTGAGCCGGTAGAGCATCCCGACATACCGGATTTGTTTGGTCCCTTTGAAGACGGCGCCTATCCGTTGCACTTCCAACTCAACTAAGGTTGGCTCCTGCACAATAATTCTAATTATCCGTGCTTGTTTTTGAGCTTTTGTATGTGTGAAAACCTATCGTTTGTGGTTTTGATTTGGCGTGAATTTGCCAATAGTTTCTGATACCAACAATTATTGATCGAAGACGTCGCCATGACGAAAATGAGCGAGCTGGCGTTTCTGCTGCGTAACCAGTGGGATTTGTTGAGAAATCCTTGACGCTGTGCGCTGGATGGGGGCAAAATGCACAGCGCCAAGGGAAGCTTTATGCAGCTACGTGCCCTGAATAACAGCGTATTCTGACCGGATTTTGATGAGATTTTGGTAATTTTAGGGCGATCCGTATATTGGATTTTGTGCGGATAATCGCGAATATATCGGGAAATTCGATCCTCGACGTCGCGCACTGGGTGGGGGCTAAGACACGCAACGCCGAGGGAAGCTATATGCAGCTACCCGTCTCTTTTGACAGGGATTCGGGGCGCAAATTTGAGCGAATTTGGGCAATTATGGGGCGGTTTGTCAAAAACAATGACAATGCTAAGGGAATAGGCATTTTGTTGCCAAGGCATCGCCAATTACCGCTATTTTGGTGTTGGGAAGATAGGACACTCTCGCTGTCGGTAATTTCATGCAGATAAACGGCCTCTTGTTTCAGCGACCGCCACAAGCGTTCGATCATTGCCGGCAGGTGATTGGAACAATCACCGAGGGGACCCGAATAATCTGCGGTTTTCGCCGCCACTCGATGATCCGGTTCAGGCTGCGCACCACCCGTTCGGCGGGCAGCGAAAAGCCCACTTCTATGCCCAAACCCTCGCGATTAAAGTCCATTCTCGGTGTTTGCTACGCAAAAACCTGCCATGCAGTGATCCAGCACGTTCAGGGTGCGGATTGAACGCCCGTCCGCCAGATGGTCCGCCATAAAATCCATAGACCAAGTATGATTTGTAGCATCCGGCACCGCCAGCGCGTCCGGCCTGTCCCGTTTTAGCCGTTTCTTTGGCCTTAACCGCAGGTTTAGCTCCATTTTACAGTAAATTCTGTAGACCCGTTTATGGTTCCATCCAATGCCCTTCACGTTGCGCAGATACAAAAAGCACAGGCCAAATCCCCACGTCCGGCGGTTGCTGGTTATCTTCACTAACCATTCCTCGATCTCGGCGTTTTCGTCGCTCAGCTGGCGCAGGCTGAGACCATGCTGCACGGCCTTAAGCGTGAAGCGGCGCAAGTGGATAAGAAAATTGAAAGCCTGCTGGATCGTATTGTTGAAACCGGAAACCCGCGTGTCATTGATGCATACGGAAAACGCCTGTCAAAACTGGAAACGGATAAGTTGGTTTTAGCCGAAAAACAGCAAAATGGGGTGAAGCCAGCGCATAGCTTCGACGATTTGTTCGAACTCGCCACCAATTCCCTCGCAAACCCTTGGAAGCTATGGGAATCAGGTCAGTTGACCCTCAAGAGAGCAGTGTTGAAATTGGCCTTTTCCGAGCGCATTGCATACTGCCAAAATGAAGGACTTCGAACCCCAAAAACCACCTTACCATTCAAGGTGTTAGAGGGTCTTCACATAGGAAAGTGTGAAATGGCGGAGGGAGCGGTTCTGGGGGCGAACGGTCTCTGAATAACCATCAAGAATCGCTGTACTAAGCCGGATTTCCGCTAGATTTCCCGATTAGGCCCTTTTCCAGATATAGTGATTGCCTTCCAACCTCAGGCTTGACGCTTCTTGTTGTAGTTCAAAACGGCAACGCCTGTGGTCGTATCTTCATCATCGATAGCATTAGCGGAGACCAGATCGGGTGGGATGAAAATATTGTCGTCAGTAAATCCCATTCCATTGCTGACGCGGATGTTTGCACTGAATGATTTACGAATATGTGTGCCGGGCTCACTGTTTGTCGGGGCCGCAGAAATCGCATGGATTCCAGGCCCCTTTCGTGATCGAAAGGCCGCCAGTTTCAAGGCAATGCTATCTCCGACGGTTGCTTCTCCATCGTAATCGGCCAAACTGACTACGCCGTGGGCGTCTCGGCTGGCAATGAAGTGCAGGAGATTTTTACTCCGATTGACGTGGTCGATTATGCCAACTGTTTCAGAAAATATATCAAAATGCACACCGCTGTCCCTCGGCTCTAGGGCAAAGAGGTTGAAGTGTTTTTCTCCTGTCGGATCATCAGGGTGATTCAGAGAAAGTGGGATTATCGTTCTGCCGCGATGATCTCGACTGCCTTTGCGCGGTTATCCTGTACGAGTTCAATCGCCCTGGTTGGTGATTTTGCGATGCGTTTGA
>JAUZRV010000137.1 GCA_030950105.1 Rhodobacterales bacterium
CGTAGGACTTGATCGAAATCGTATCAACGGTGCGAATATCCAGCTCGCGCGCCATGATCATCGCCGGTGCCATACCGCCGCGGGTAACCGCCACAACCGCGCGCCATGCCCCGTCATCTGGCCCGCGCCCGTCAAGCCGCCAAGCAAGGGCACGGCTATCGCGGTGGATTTGGTCCCAGGATATGTGGAACCCTTTTTCATGGGGCAAGCGCTGGTCTGACATTGTGTATCCTTTGGTCATTCGGTGGTCATTCGGTGGTTATTTGGTCGAAAAAATGACTGCCTATAAGCAGCCGCTTATGCGCACCCGCAAGCGCCGGTTAAAGGGGCAGGTGACACGTCATATTCATCAGCCCGGACTTTTACGGCCGGTCATCACATCAATATCGGGTGCATCAACCGCCTTCATGCCCACCACATGATATCCGGCGTCAACATGCAAGTTTTCGCCGGTCACCCCGGAGCTGAGATCGCTCAGCAAATAGAGCGCCGATTTGCCAACTTCGTCCTGGGTCACATTGCGGCGCAGCGGTGAATTCAATTCGTTCCACTTCATGATATAGCGGAAATCGCCAATCCCCGACGCGGCCAGCGTTTTGATCGGGCCGGCGGATATCGCATTGACCCGAATTCCGTCTTTGCCAAGATCCTCGGCAAGATATTTGACCGAGGCCTCAAGTGCCGCCTTGGCAACGCCCATGACGTTATAGTGGGGCATAACCTGTTCGGCGCCATAATAAGTGAGCGTCAGGATCGACCCGCCATCGGGCATCATTTTTTCGGCGCGCTGCACCACAGCGGTGAAGGAATACACCGAAATATCCATGGTCATGTTGAAATTGTCACGACTGGTATCGACATAACGACCACGCAATTCGCCTTTGTCGGAAAATCCGATCGCATGCACCAGAAAATCAATCTGGCCCCATTGCTCTTTGAGAGCGGCAAACAGCGTATCAAGAGATTCGGGGTCTGACGCATCACAATCAAACAATTGGGTGACACCAATTTCGGCGGCCAAGGGTTCGACCCGTTTTTTGAACGCGTCGCCCATATAGGTAAAGGCAAGTTCCGCCCCCGCATCCGAGAGCGCCTGCGCGATTCCCCACGCGATTGATTTATTATTGGCGAGCCCCATAATCAGTCCGCGTTTGCCTGCCATCAGTTGATTTGACATATTTGTCCCTATTCCGCTTTGCTTTTCGCCGGTTTAGGGGAACATCGCCCTTGCATCAAGCCTCTGGCAGTTCTAACCGCAAGTATAGCGCTTATACGATTGAACGGATAAGCCTTGTGCCCATAGCAATGGGCGAACCGGTGAAAGGGGCATTATGAACGACCAAAGTGATATTTTCTCCGGTGACGATCCGTTTGAAATTGCGCGCAGGTGGCTTGCCGAGGCCGAGGGTGTTGAACCAAACGACGCCAATGCCATCGCTCTGGCCACGGTTGACGGGGACGGTTTGCCCAACGTGCGCATGGTGTTGCTCAAGGAAATCGAAGACAGCGGTTTTGTTTTTTATACGAATTATGAAAGCGCCAAAGGCACCGAAATTGACGCCAGTGGCAAAGCCGGATTTGTGATGCACTGGAAATCCTTGCGCCGTCAGATCCGGGTGCGCGGAGTGGTCAGCCGCGAAGACGGGCCACAGGCCGATGCCTATTACGCGTCGCGCAGCCTGCAAAGCCGGCTTGGGGCGTGGGCCTCGCATCAGTCCAAACCGCTGTCTTCGCGCGCCGCTTTGGTGGCCGAGGTTGCAAAGGTCACATTGAAACATGGCAATGCCCCGAAACGCCCGCCCAACTGGGGTGGCTATCGAATCACACCGCTGGAAATTGAATTCTGGGCCGACGGGGCGTTCCGGTTGCATGATCGTTTTGTTTGGCGACGCAGCACAATTGACGAAAACTGGTCCGTCAACCGTTTAAATCCCTGAATTTCACGTTACGTGACTTGCAGTGTTATGATTTTAAACACAAAAAATAGCTTGCATGTTGGTGGGAAATCCGCGCAGAATTTACACAACATCGGGGGATGGGAAATTTAGTGGAAAAGATAGTTGGCGATGGACGATAATAGCACGCGCGTAATCACAGGCGCGGTCAAATGGTTTGATCCGGTAAAAGGATTTGGTTTTGTTGTTGCGGATGAGGGGGGACCCGACATCCTGCTGCATGCCAACGTGCTGCGGAACTTTGGTCAAAGTTCGGTAGCAGACGGGGCCTTGGTGGAAATTGAAATTCAACAAACCAATCGCGGTGTTCAGGCGGTTGCTGTGCTGCGCATTGACCCGCCCGATACGCCCGAAGGCGCCATTCTCGAGGATTTCGAAGACATTGATCCGGAATTGATCCGCAATGCGCCTCTCGAACCGGCGCGGGTCAAGTGGTTTGACAAGGCCAAGGGCTTTGGGTTTGCCAATATTTTCGGGCGTTCGGAAGATGTATTTGTGCATGTAGAAGTGCTGCGCAGTTCGGGGCTTGCCGATTTGCAACCCGGCGAGGCCTTGGCCCTGCGGGTTATTGATGGCAAGCGTGGCCAGATGGCAAGTCAGGTTTGCGCATGGGAAACCGCAGTTTCCGAAGGCATTTCATGGCCACAGGATTAACACCCGCCCGAACACCCGCGTTGATTTTTTGGGGGTTCGGGGCGCGGTTGTTCATGGCGTTTGGCGGGCGGCGTTTTTTTGTGCTGGCATTGGCCTTGATGTTGTCGTCGTTTGGCACATTGACCGCCGCGGCAACATGCCAACCGCAAACGGTATATTTGCGCGGTGATTGGGGGCAGGCGCGGTTTTCTGTCGAAGTTGCCGATACGGTCCCTGAACGTGCGCAAGGGTTAATGAACCGCGCGTCAATGCCGATGGGTGCGGGTATGCTATTTGTATATGAGCGCCCGCAATCTGTTTCATTCTGGATGAAAAACACGCTTATCCCGCTTGATTTACTGTTTGTCGATGCGTCTGGCACGGTCAAGAACGTGCATCACAATGCGATTCCCCTTGACCTGACCCCGATCCCCGGGGGCGACGACATTCTGGTGGTATTGGAAATCAACGGTGGTCTGGCCAAATTAATGGGAATCACCGAAGGCAGCCAAATGCAACATCCCGCATTTGCCGCCGACACCGCGGTATGGCCCTGTCCATAATTGGAATACTTGCCCGTAGAGGCCCGTAAAGTTTCGGTTTTTTCAAGAAACAGCGCAGCAACTCAGGGCTTCTTCAAAAAAGAAACAGATTTGCGCATTTTACGGCTTTTCAATCCCGTAGATGCGCATTAGACAGCCCACAGGTCCGGGGCGTGGCGCAGTCTGGTAGCGCACCTGTTTTGGGTACAGGGGGTCGAAAGTTCGAATCTTTCCGTCCCGACCATTTTTAAAAACCCAGAAAAATCCGTTATGATTAAAAGTCGCCCTTGGGGCGGCGCTTTGCGTTGGGCCGCTATTCACTCGCTGGAATTGCAACACCACCGGTCGCCCGAAGCATGGTGCGAAAGGCGCGGGTGATGGCCGGACTATTTTGAAACACCTTAACAGGCGGGCCGGATTTCTGCGGCACATTGATATAGGTTTCAAAGGTCACCACAAATCCCGATTGCTGATCCAGTTTACCAGGGGCCATCAAAATACTGCCAATCAACGTGGGCAGGTCGGTCACGATGCCGGAATGGGCGAGAATCAGACTGGCGGTCGATTCGGGATCCAGAAATTGATGACAGCGAATATTGGCGGGGCCAATGCGTTCAAGGCGCCGCGCCGGTGTATCGCAATAATTGGTCAGCCCTTCAAACAGGCCAACGGGGTTCATTTGGTAAAATGCAAACTGCTGCGTTCCGCTCATCTCGGGTTGCGGGGCGACAGTGGCGCATGCCGAAAGAGCCAGAATAAACGACAAGCCTAAAAAACGTCTCCGAATTTTCAACATCGATTCTCCGTGGTAAAAAAGTCGCGCATGGCCAAATCGGGAAATTTGCCACAAATCGCCACCAGAGACGCATAACCGCGTCGTGAATTCGGGGGTATTATGATCATTCTTTCGTCCATATCATCAGCATTGAAAGATAACCCTGCCAAAAGCAACAAAATTTACAGCGCTGCCAAGGGCAAACCGATACCCGGTTTTTCAGGCGAAATCTGGCGCGCATTTACCCTTTGTTAACGAAGTGAATCACTTTGGGTCGACACGCATATTGACGCTAGATCAGTCAACCTATTTTTCCTGTGGAAAACTACAATAAACCATTTGACGAAATATGTAGAAATACGGCAAGTAGTATATATCGAACCGCATACCACTACATATAGTGGGCGGCGGGCCGATCAGGGACAAACACAAGCACATTCCGGGCGCATCCGGACAATTTGGTGACGGCGGTTCTGCGGTGTTCAAGCACGGCAAGAGCGCAAAACTTGTGACTTCTCCTTGTTACGACAAGACCGCGGCAGAGGCCCCGCAAGCGCCGAACGAGAGCGTGAAAAGGGCCTCTAATGCAGGATTAAAGACGCGGTGTGCGCGTGAATAAAGAATGAAATATGGGGCAGTGACATCATGAAAATCGAACGTAATTTTACCAAAGCCGGAAAAGACGCCTATGCCGCGATGGCATTTGTGACCACGACGTCGGAAATCCGCAATCCGGACGGCACAATTGTGTTTCATCTCGACAATGTCGAGGTTCCGGAAAACTGGTCACAGGTGGCCTCGGATGTGATCGCACAGAAATATTTCCGCAAAGCCGGTGTTCCGGTGAAATTGAAAACCGTCAAGGAAAAGGGTGTGCCTGAATTCTTGTGGCGCTCGGTTCCCGATGGTGACGACGTTGCAACCGGCGGCGAAACCAGCGCCAAGCAAGTGTTTGATCGTCTTGCGGGCGCATGGACCTATTGGGGTTGGAAAGGTGGATATTTCACCGAAGCATCCGACGCGCGCGCCTATTATGATGAAATGCGGTTCATGTTGGCGGCGCAAATGGCGGCCCCCAATAGCCCGCAATGGTTCAACACCGGCCTGCATTGGGCCTATGGCATTGATGGACCCGGGCAAGGGCATTATTATGTCGACTACAAATCCGGAAAATTAACCAAATCCGCCAGTTCCTATGAGCACCCGCAACCGCACGCCTGTTTCATCCAGTCGGTCAAAGATGATCTTGTGGGAGACGGCGGCATTATGGATCTCTGGGTGCGAGAGGCGCGGCTGTTCAAATACGGCTCTGGCACCGGCACCAACTTTTCGTCGTTACGCAGCGCGGGTGAGAAATTGTCGGGCGGCGGTTCGTCTTCGGGATTGATGGGCTTCTTGCGTATTGGTGATCGTGCGGCGGGGGCCATCAAATCGGGCGGCACCACACGGCGTGCGGCGAAAATGGTGATTTGCGATGCCGATCACCCCGATATCGAAGAATTCATTAACTGGAAGGTTAAAGAAGAGCAAAAAGTGGCGTCGATCGTTGCCGGTTCCAAAATGCACGAACAGGAATTGAACAGCATTTTCGCGGCGATTTCGGCATGGGACGGCAGCATCGAAGACGCGGTTGACCCCAAAAAGAACGACACGTTGAAATCGGCCATTCGCAGCGCCAAGAAAATGTCGATCCCCGAAACCTATATCAAACGGGTGCTGGATTACGCAAAGCAGGGTTATTCCAGCATTGAATTTCCGACCTATGATACCGATTGGGACAGCGAAGCCTATGCATCGGTGTCCGGGCAAAATTCGAACAACTCGGTGCGGGTCACCGATGCGTTTTTGAAAGCCGTGGAAGAAGATTCCGATTGGGCGTTGATCAACCGCACCGATGGCGCGGTGTCCAAAACCATCAAAGCGCGCGATTTGTGGGAAAATATCGGCCATGCGGCGTGGTCCTGTGCCGATCCGGGAATTCAATATCACGATACGGTCAATGCGTGGCACACCTGCCCGCAAGACGGTGAAATTCGCGGCTCGAACCCGTGTTCGGAATATATGTTTCTCGATGATACCGCCTGTAATCTGGCGTCGATGAACCTGTTGAATTTCTATAAGGATGGCAAATTTCAGGCCGAGAACTATATCCACGCCACCCGTTTGTGGACGATGACATTGGAAATCTCGGTCACCATGGCGCAATTCCCGTCCAAGGAAATCGCGCAATTGTCCTATGATTTCCGCACGCTGGGTCTTGGTTATGCCAATATCGGTGGGTTGTTGATGAATATGGGGTATAGTTATGACAGCGATGAGGGGCGCGCATTGTGCGGCGCGTTGAGCGCGATCATGACCGGCGTTTCCTATGCCACCAGCGCCGAAATGGCCGGTGAACTGGGGGCCTTTGATGGCTATAAACGCAACTCTGCCGATATGCTGCGGGTGATCCGCAACCACCGCAATGCCGCCTATGGGGCCTCTGAGGGCTATGAAAACCTGGCCATCAAACCGGTGCCTCTGGATCATGTGTCGTGCCCGGATGCCAAACTTGTGGATCTGGCAATGAGCGCGTGGGACGAGGCGCTCGCGCTTGGGGAAAAGCACGGGTATCGCAACGCGCAAGTGTCCGTTGTGGCCCCGACCGGCACCATCGGTTTGGTGATGGATTGTGATACCACCGGAATCGAGCCGGATTTTGCCTTGGTGAAGTTCAAGAAACTTGCCGGTGGCGGGTATTTCAAAATCATCAACCAATCGGTGCCGGCAGCACTTGAAAAGCTTGGTTACGGATCGGCGCAAATCGAGGAAATCGTATCCTATGCGGTGGGTCATGGCAGCATCGGAAATTCACCGAGCATCAACACCACAAGCCTTATCGGGCATGGGTTTGGTCCCAACGAGATTGAAAAAGTCGAAAGCGCCATGGCGCAGGCATTCGATATCCGGTTTGTGTTCAACCAATGGACGCTTGGCGCGGATTTCTGCACCAATGTTCTGGGTATTCCGCAGGAGAAGCTGAACGATTCCGGATTTGATTTGCTACGCCACCTCGGGTTTACCCGCGCCGATATCAACGCGGCCAATGACCATGTGTGTGGCACTATGACCCTTGAGGGCGCGCCGCATTTGAAAACCGAACATTACGGTATTTTTGATTGCGCCAATGCCTGTGGGAAAATCGGCAAACGGTATCTAAGCGTTGAAAGCCACATCACCATGATGGCCGCCGCGCAATCGTTTATCTCGGGCGCGATTTCCAAAACCATCAATATGCCGAATGATGCGACAATCGAAGACTGTAAATCGGCCTATGAATTGTCGTGGTCTTTGGGGGTCAAGGCCAATGCGCTTTATCGTGATGGATCGAAATTGAGCCAACCATTGGCGTCGGCGCTTGTGGAAGATGATGACGAGGCGGCGGAAATCCTTGAAAGCGGCAGCCAACACGAAAAGGCCACGGTTCTGGCCGAGAAAATCGTGGAAAAGGTGATCGTCAAGGAAATCATCCGCTCGCACCGTGAAAAGCTTCCGGGTCGGCGCAAGGGCTATACCCAAAAGGCGGTTGTTGGCGGGCACAAAGTATACCTGCGCACCGGCGAATATGAAGACGGTGAATTGGGCGAGATTTTCATCGACATGCACAAAGAGGGCGCCGGTTTCCGTGCGATGATGAATAATTTCGCCATCGCGGTGTCGGTTGGCTTGCAATATGGCGTGCCTCTGGAAGAATTCGTCGATGCGTTTACGTTCACCAAATTCGAACCTGCGGGCATGGTGCAAGGCAATGACAGCATCAAAAACGCGACTTCGATTTTGGATTATATCTTCCGTGAATTGGCGGTTTCCTATCTTGATCGCACCGATCTTGCCCATGTGCCAACCGAAGGCGTTAGCTTTGACGATCTGGGGCGTGGCGAAGAGGAAGGCGTGTCAAACATCACTGAACTGAGTGAAGGAACGGCGCATAAGTCATTGGAAGTGTTGAAACAAATAAGTTCCACCGGGTATTTGCGCAAGCGCATGCCACAAGAATTGATCGTTCTGCAAGGCGGGCAAGCGGTTGGGGGTGTTGCCTTTGGCGGGGCCGATCCGGTGGCGGCGTTGCAAACACTGGTGCCTGAAACGACAAGCAAAGCAGGCACCATTGGCACGGTAAATGCCGCGGTGAGCGCGATTTCAACAACCACGTCCACCACCGCAATGAGCAGCGGCGCGGTGTCTATGGACGCGCGCACCAAGGCCAAAATGCAGGGCTATGAAGGCGAGGCCTGTAACGATTGCGGCAACTACACATTGGTGCGCAACGGCACCTGTATGAAGTGCAACACCTGCGGCGGCACGTCGGGGTGTAGTTAAAAGAACAAAATAGGGTGGGGCGGTAAATTGCCCCCTCACCTTTACACGGGGCGGGTGCGCTCGCCCCTGACGACGTTCAGGCCGCAGGCAAATAACAACCGAGCGGTATAAATGAACGAGCTTGAACGGCGAACCTAAAAGGGAAGCATCGCGCTTCCCTTTTTTTGTGGGGACTTGCAGGCCAACTTGGCTGCATCCGTTTCTTTGAACCCCCAAGCCTGCCAAAAGAGAATCTTGCCTCCGGCGGGGATATTTGGGGAACAAAGAGAATAGTGCGTTCAAACCATTTCGGATATAGGTGTCTATTCCAGGGCGCGCGCAGGATCGGCGCGCAGCACCATGCCAAATAAATCACGGGGGTCATCCGGGTCGGCCAGTAGGTCGAGGTTTCCGAAGAATTCGGTATTTGAGACTTGATCGCGCACATACCGCAGGGCGCTAAAGTCCTCGATTGCGAAACCGACACTATCAAAGAGGGTGATTTGTTTGACGTCGTGCCGCCCAATCGCCTGACCGGTGATCACTTGCCAAAGCTCGGTAACGCTGTGATCGGGATCTAGTTGTTGGATCTCGCCCTCGACGCGGGTTTGCGGCGGGTATTCGACGAAAATATCGCTGCGCAACAGGATATCACGGTGCAGTTCGGTTTTGCCGGGGCAATCGCCGCCGATTGCGTTGATGTGCACGCCGCTGCCGATCATATTATCGGTTAAAATCGTCGCATATTGTTTGTCGGCGGTGCAGGTGGTGATGATATGCGCGCCTTCCATTGCCGATTGCGCCGAGGGGCATTTGGTCACGGTAAGGCCCATGTTTGCCAGGTTTTTGGCGCATTTTTCGGTGGCGGCCGCATCAATATCAAACAGACGCACATGGGTGATTCCGACGATGGCCTTCATGGCGAGGCTTTGAAATTCGCTTTGGGCGCCGTTGCCGATCATCGCCATGGTTGTCGCGCCTTTGGGGGCAAGGTATTTTGCCGCCATGGCCGACGTTGCCGCCGTGCGCAACGCGGTGAGCAGGGTCATTTCCGACAACAACACCGGATAGCCATCGCCGACATTGGCAAGCAGGCCAAAAGCCGTGACAGTTTGCAGGCCCAAGGCGGTGTTGGAGGGGTGGCCGTTCACATATTTGAAACCGTAGACTTCACCGTCCGATGTGGGCATCAATTCGATCACCCCTTCGGCAGAATGGGAGGCGACGCGCGGGGTTTTGTCAAACTTGTCCCAACGTTTGAAATCGGATTCTATGGCATCGGCAAGGCCAATCAACATCGGCTCGATGCCAATGGAATGCACCAGTTTCATCATGTTTTCGACGGATACGAACGGCACAAGCGCCTTGTGGGAGGGGGTGTTCATTTGGGGAGTCCTTTAGGAAAAAGCGCGGGTAGGGCGGTCAAACACACGGCGGCCAAAACCGGACGCGGCGAGATCAACCATGAGTTGGGCAGTGCGTCCGCGTTCATCAAGAAACGGGTTCAATTCAACCAGATCAAGCGAGGTCATCAGCGCGGATTCATGCAGCATTTCCATCACTTGATGGGCTTCGCGCACGGTAATGCCGCCAGGAACCGTGGTGCCAACGGCCGGGGCTACCGACGGATCGAGGAAATCAACATCAAGCGACACGTGCAGCGCGCCGCCGGCCTTGGCCACGCGGGTGAGAAATTTTGCCAGTGGTTGCGCAATGCCATTATCGTCGATGGCGCGCATGTCGGTGGTGTGAATTGGCGAAGATTGCAAGGTCTGGCGTTCGGCAAGATCAACCGAGCGCAACCCGATTATGCAGATATTTTCACGCGCGATCGGGGTTTTCACCTCGGGGAATCCGTCAAACCCCGATGCGCCGCTGGCATAGGCCAGAGGCGTGCCGTGCAAATTGCCGGAATCCGTGGATTGCGGGGTGTGAAAATCGCTATGGGCATCAAGCCAGAGCACAAATTGCGCCCGGTTTTGTGCGGCGGCATGGGCGGCCACGCCAGTGAGCGAGCCAAGGGACAATGCGTGATCCCCCCCCAGAAAAATCGGCGTGCCCAGTTCCATAGCGGAAATGGCAGCCGCGTGGATGGATTTGGTCCAGGCCACAGTTTGGTTACCTTGGTAGATATGCGGGGCATGGGGGAAATCAATGATCGGGGCAGGGGCGAGATTGCCAAGATCGCGAACCTGATAGCCAAGGCCGGTTATGGCCCGTTCGAGGCCTGCAGTGCGCAAGGAATCCGGCCCCATAAGGCAGCCTTGGCGGCGTTTTCCACTGTCAATGGGCGCACCTATCAGGATGCAGTTTTGAGATATCATAGCGCGGTTCCGTTGTATTGCATGTCAAACAACATGACGATGCATCAGGGTGATTCAGAGAAAGTGGGATTATCGTTCTGCCGCGATGATCTCGACTGCCTTTGCGCGGTTATCCTGTACGAGTTCAATCGCCCTGGTTGGTGATTTTGCGATGCGTTTGAGCAGGGTGATAGCGGCGCTGGT
>JAUZRV010000138.1 GCA_030950105.1 Rhodobacterales bacterium
CGCGCGGATCAGGAACCTGACGTAAAACTGATCGAACTGAAATCAAGATAATAACCTCCGGGCCTGACGTTCAGAACAAAGATTCATATACCCGTATGATTTGCAACAACTTTCTAACCTTCAGTAAATCGCCCTGACCGCGCACCACCCGCCTTGAAGGGGATGCAGTTAAATGCTCTAACCAACGTCCATAAACCACCAAAACACCTGCGAATTGGGCGCGCCATAAATGGAACCTTCCATCATTCTATTGTTTCTGTTCGCCAACCTGATCGTGGCGTTGCTTCTGCGATATTTCTCTATCAGAATATTCGCTGGCCCCATCAAAAAACAGGCGCTGTTCTTGAATGCTCTCGTCCTCTTGGGGATGCCGAATGTGGGCCTGTTTTGGATCGTGCTCGATGTCCTAGATGCAGATTTGGGCCGCGCGTTTCGGGATTATGTTCGCCTTGGCACCCTGGGCTTTGCACTTCCCGTGATCTTGTCGATCCACTCGCTCGTGGCCAATCTGGGCAGACGCAAACAGCCCTAAAATGGTTTCCCCCGCCTTACCCCACCGCGCGCGGCCTTCATCCCGCCAAGCGCCATACCCGACGTATGCATGTTATACATACGTGGCCAGAATCGCCGTTTTCGCCGCGTTAACACGTCCCGCTATCTGCGCCATTGCGTGCGTGCTCTGATCCCCTATGCTTGCTAATTCCACGCGAATTTCGTGACATAAAGGCCCCCGCGCAATGTCCCTACCTGCCCTGCCCCTGTTTGGCGAACTCTCGCTCAACGCCATGGCCTTCTTCTTCATCGCCGCCTTTATTGTCGGTTTTTCAAAGACTTCCGTCGGCGGCATCGGCATTCTCGCCGTGGTCCTCATGGCCCTCGCCTTCCCAGGCAAGGCCTCCCCCGGCATCCTGCTACCGATGTTGATCATGGCCGATATCGTCGCGGTAATTTATTATCGCCGGTCCTGCCAATGGGGGATAATTGCCCGAATATTCCCGCTCACCGCCCTGGGCGTGCTCATTGGCTATTTCATCGTTGATTCGGTCTCCCAAGACACATCCGAAACCGCCCTTGGCGTCGTTATCCTCGCCATGCTTGGCCTTTCTCTGCTCATCGAAAAACAGGGGTTAAACCTCGCCTCGAGCCCCGCGTTCACCATTGCAAGCGGCCTCATGGCTGGTGTCGCCACCATGATGGGCAATGCCGCCGGCCCGATTTTCGGCATTTATCTTCTGCAAATGGGCCTGTCAAAATCGGCGTTTGTCGGCACCCGAAGCTGGTTCTTCCTGTTGATAAACCTGTTCAAAATTCCGTTCTCCACCAACCTCGGGTTAATCACCCGCGACACGCTTGCCTTGGATCTTGCCGCCCTTCCCGCAATCCTGATTGGCGCCTTTGCGGGGTATCAATTCCTCAAACTGATCAATCTGGATCTGTTTAAGTGGTTGATTCGACTGGCGGTTCTCGCGGCGGCACTCCGGTTGATATTTTACTAACGCGTTTGTTCAACTCTCTGTCGTCTCGTCGCCCTCGTAAAACCCGATGATGTCCCCGTCCGTCGTTGCCCCAAGCCCGTTCAACAGCCGGTTGGAATAGTTGAAGTAGGCGCAGACCTGATTAACTTCCAAAATCTCGCCGTCATCCGCACCGGCAATTTTCAAGGCTTCAAAATCGGATTTGATCATCTTGCCCACATCGGTGGTAAGCTTGCCCGCATAGCGCAGCAACGCCAATTCCTTGCCGGCAAATTCATCCTCCGGTCGTCCCGCCTTGAGCGCAAGAAATATCCGGTCGGCGCGGTTTTGATCGCGTAGCAGATTGCGCACGTTCATGAAGTGGTGCGTTAACGAATATGTGCAATCATTCAGGATAGACGTATAGCCCGAATTATTCATCAGACTCCGGGTATTTCCTTCCGGCGCACTGGATCGGCCGGGTTGACGGCGGCGTTTTGAA
>JAUZRV010000139.1 GCA_030950105.1 Rhodobacterales bacterium
TCCTCGGCCCATTTCCAGCCCTTCATAGAGGCGCGCACAAAGCGAACCATACGGTCTTCAAAGGCCGGGTCTTTCAGGTTTTCGCCCAGCACATACATGCCGTCTTCCAGGGTGGCAACGCCTTGATCTTCGTATTTGAACACCACCAGATCGTCAGGGGACAGGCCCGCGTCGATGATCTGCCAATACTCGTTATAGGTCATGGTCGACACACACGCCGCCTGCCCCTGAAGGATTGGATCCACGTTAAAACCCTGCTTGAGAACCGTCACGCCGCCATCGGAGCCATCGGTCGCAAGGCCCAATTTGCCCATCCAGCTCAGGAACGGATATTCGTTGCCATAGAACCAGACACCCAAAGTATTGTCGGCAAAATCCGCCGGTGTCGCAATGCCGGTATCTTCACGACAAGTAAGCATCATACCCGACGATTTGAAAGGCTGCGCGATATTGACCAACGGCAGACCTTTTTCACGCGCCGCCAATGCCGATGGCATCCAGTCAATAACCACATCCGCGCCACCACCGGCCAACACTTGTGTCGGGGCCACATCCGGTCCACCCGGCTTGATGGTCACATTAAGGCCCTCGGCCTCGTAAAAACCGTTTTCCAGCGCCACATAATAGCCGGCAAATTGCGCTTGCGTGACCCATTTAAGCTGCAGCGTCAAATCATCCGCCGCCTGGGCAGATACGCCCCCGAATGCAATCGCGGCCGTTGTGGCCATAAGTAGTTTCTTCATTATTCAACCTCCAAGTTGTTGTATTTATTGTTAAGAGCGGCTTCTATCCACGCTGGGACGGATGCCAAAAAGTGACTCCTTTTTCGATAAGCGACACGATACCATAAAAGAAAGAACCTGCCAGTGCCGCGATGGCGATTTCTGCCCAAACCATATCAAGCCCGAGCCGCCCGACCTCGACCGAGATCCGAAACCCCATGCCGCGTGTCGGCGAGCCAAAGAATTCGGCCACAATCGCGCCAATCAACGCCAGCGTGGTGGCAATTTTCAACCCGTTAAAAATCGCAGGCATCGCCGCAGGCAGGCGCAGTTTGAACAAAGTATTCCAATACCCGCCCGCATAGGTGCGCATCAAATCGCGTTGCATCGTGTCGGTTGCCGCCAATCCCTGCACCGTGTTCACCAGCATCGGGAAAAACACCATTACCACCACGACAGCGGCCTTTGAATGCCAGTCAAACCCGAACCACATCACCAAAATCGGCGCGGTGCCGATAATCGGCAAGGCCGCGATGAAGTTGCCCACCGGCAATAGCCCGCGTTGCAAGAACGGCGATCGGTCAATCAAAACAGCCGTAATCACCGCCGCCCCGCAGCCGATAATATAACCGGTCAACGCGCCTTTCACAAAGGTCTGCACCAAATCGCCCCACAGGATCGGGATCGAGATGGCAATTTTCGCGCCAATCATTGACGGCGGTGGCAAGATCACCGTTGGCACTTGCAGTCCGCGCACCAACCCTTCCCAGACCACCAGAATGGTAATCCCGAATAGCGCGGGCACCGCCAATTTGATTGCCCGTGTATGGCTCAACTTTGAATTGGCCATCTTTACATTGGCCCCATAGGCCACCGCCCAGAACGCCAGAACAGATACGATCCAGATCATTGCGCCATCCCCATTTTCCTAAGGGTGCGCCGCTGGATCACCCCGATAATGGCCACCAATGTTGCCGCCATCGCCGCCGCCGCAAACAGTGCCGCCCAAATCTGGATGGTCTGGCCATAATAACTACCGGTCAACATCCGCGCGCCAAGACCGCGCAGCGGGCTTGCCGACAATTCCGACACAATCGCGCCGACAAGGGCGGCCGCCATGCCTACCTTCAACGAGGTGAACAAATACGGGGTCGAACTTGGCAATCGCAACGACCAAAACGTGCGTTGTTTGCTGGCGTTATAGGTTTTCAACAGGTCAAGCTGCATATGATCCGGCGACCGAAGCCCCTTGACCATGCCAACAACCACCGGAAAAAACGACAGATACGCCGCAATCACCGCTTTGGGCAACAACCCCTGCATGAACGCCGGCTGATAACCGAATATCGCCGTCGCCGTCTCTTTGCCAAGGAAATCAGTGGCGCCGATGGTGCTCATCACCACCACAATCATCGGTGCAATCGCCAAAATCGGAATGGTCTGTGACGCAATCGCCCACGGCATCACCCCCATATCCATCGCCTTGTTATGCACAATCCCGACCGCCAGCAATATCCCCATGCCAGTGCCAAACACAAACCCGAGAAACGTCGCCGAAAGCGTGATCCAGCCATGAAACACCAGTGACCGCTTGCTGGTGACCTTTTTCAACACCACCGATTTATAAAGTTCCACAACCACCTGATGCGGGGCCGGCAAAACCGGCCGATCCTGCGCCCATGTGTCGGCCACCAGTTCGGAAAACGACACCTCGACATTGGCACGCCGCGCCTGATCATAGGTCCATTTCGAATTCATTCCCACCGACGCCCCATACCAGATCACCATGATCGCCGCGACAACAGTAAGGATAGGAAACAGAGATTTATTCATCATACGCATGCCCCGCCCGAAGCCCTTCACGCACACGATGCGCTATTTCGAGAAACTCGGGCGTATCGCGAATATCCAAAGGCCGTTCACGCGGCAATGTGCTTTCAATCACATCGGAAATCCGCCCCGGTCGCGGGCTCATCACTACGATCTTGGTGCTGAGATACACCGCCTCGGGAATCGAATGGGTGACAAACGCAATCGTCTTGTTGGTCCGTTCCCATAATTCCAACAACTGCTCGTTCAAATGGTCCCGCACAATTTCATCAAGCGCCCCGAACGGTTCATCCATCAACAGAATTTCGGCATCAAATGCAAGGGCGCGCGCAATGCTCGCCCGTTGCTGCATGCCACCGGATAATTGCCACGGATATTTCTTGCCAAACCCGCGCAAATCCACCAGATCAAGAACCCGATCCACATGTTCGGCCTGTTCGGCCTTGCTATAGCCCATGATTTCCAGCGGCAGCTTGATATTGCCGCGAATGGTGCGCCACGGATACAACCCCGCCGCCTGAAACACATAGCCATAGGCGCGTTTTTGGCGCGCCTCGTCCGGCGTCATTCCGTTGACCGACAATTCGCCGGCGGTCGGATGTTCAAGCGCCGCAATGGTGCGCAACAACGTGGTCTTGCCACACCCCGAAGGACCAATAAAACTGACAAAATCCCCCTTGTTGACGGTCAGGTTCACATCCTTGAGCGCATGCACGGGTCCATCGTTGGTTTCAAACGTCAGATCAAGGTTTTTCGCTATGATAACAGGCTCTTGCGTCACGTTATTAAATCCCTGCCGGTATATTGAGAGGATCGCGTTTGATCATCCGGGGGCTGTTCAGGTCTTTCCACTGGCTCAACGCCTTATGCGCCGATGGAAACGGCGGGCGCGGCACAAACCGGCCACGGCCCGGTTGCGGTTGGCTGTTTTGCCCCCACGCCCAAATCACCTCACCACGGCTCAGCGTAAAGCGGCTCTGCGCCGTCACTTCGAACCCCTCGAATACGTTATAATCCAGCACAGAATGGTGATTGCTCACACTTAGTGTTTTGGAAATTTTCGGATCCCACACCACGATATCGGCATCTGCCCCTTCGACAATCGCACCTTTTTTCGGGTATATATTCAATATCTTGGCGACGTTTGTTGATGTAACTGCCACAAATTCGCTTGGCGTCAATCGTCCGGTTTCCACGCCTTGCGTCCACAACACCGCTAACCGTTCTTCCAACCCGTTTGACCCGTTGGGGATCAGGCAAAAATTATCGCGCCCCATCAATTTCTGTTCACTGGTAAACGCCGCATGGTCGGTTGCCACAACTTGCAAACTGCCCGATTGCAGCCCCGCCCATAGGCTATCTTGATGCGATTTATCGCGGAACGGCGGCGACATCACGCGCCGCGCCGAATGCATCCAGTCGCCTTTGAAATATTCGCTCTCGTCCAGCGTCAAAAACTGGATCAACGGCTCGCCGTAAACCCGCATGCCCTTTTGCCGCGCGCGCCGGATCGCCTCGTGGCTTTGTTCACAACTGACATGCACAATATAGAGCGGCACACCGGCGGCGTCGGCAATGGTAATCGCACGGTTCGCCGCCTCGCCTTCAAATTCGGGCGGGCGCGAATAGGCATGCCCCTCGGGTCCGGTAATCCCGTCAGCGAGCATTTTCTTTTGCATCAAATCAACGAGATCGCCGTTTTCCGCATGCACCATCGGCAACGCGCCCAATTCCTTGCAGCGCTGGAATGATGCAAACATTTCGTCGTCTTCCACCATCAATGCGCCCTTATAGGCCATAAAGTGTTTGAACGAATTCACCCCCATATCAACGGCATCTTTCATCTCGGCGTGGATGTTTTCGTTCCATCCGGTGATCGCCATGTGATACCCGACATCGCTACAAATCTGCGGCGCCGACTTCCTGTGCCATTCATTGATCGCGTTTTTGATGCTGCCATCCGCCCCCGGCAGACAGAAATCGACAATCATCGTGGTCCCGCCCACGGCCGCAGCCCATGTGCCACTCTCGAAAGTCTCGGCGGCGGTGGTGCCCATAAACGGCATCTCAAGGTGCGTATGCGGATCAATCCCGCCGGGGATCACATAAGCCCCCTCGGCATCAATATATTCATCCCCGACAAGGTTTTCACCAATCTGCTTGATGGTCTCGCCGTCGATCAGAACATCGGCTTTCCACGCGCGATCCGCCGTGCAAACCGTGCCGCCTTTGATAACTTTGGTCATTTTGTCTCTCCCTTACGCCTTACAACGTCGTATCTTTATCTCTGGCGGTTTTCACACCCACCGCCCGGGTCGCTTGCGTCCCGGGCAGCGCCCGATCCGCCCCCACGGGCGGGCGCTTTACGCCCACCCATCGGATCGGGCACTGCCCTATGTTTCAACAATCTCTAAGCAAGCCTACCATCCACTTGGCCCGAACGTCCGATATCGTCCTAAGTTCTGTTCCCAAGCTCGTATAAAAGGCAGCCTTCCTAAGTTAAAATCAAATTTTCTCCCAAAGTAGTGAAAACTTGAGCCTTTCATTTTCGCCTTTATCTTCACAAATTTCACCATAGACTTCGCGCTATGAACAGGCAGAATATACCTTTCAAATCTGACAACACTTTTGCCATTTGACTTTAGAGTTAGGGGGACACGATCAATAGACGTGACGTTATAGTCGCGCCCTTTTTGCTCTAAAACATATAAAGAAACCCTCTCAGACATCTTTAGTAAATCACTCCACAATCCCCGCCGTTTCCACCACCGCATGCAACAAAACATCCGCCCCCGCCGTGGCCCACTCTTTCGAAATCTCCTCGGCCTCGTTATGCGACAACCCATCCACACACGGGCACATCACCATCGCCGTCGGCGCCATCCGGTTGATCCAGCACGCATCATGTCCTGCCCCCGAAATCAGATCCATATGCGAATATCCCAACCGTTCTGCCGCGGAACGCACCGCGGTTACACAGGTTTCGTCAAACGTCACCGGATCAAACCCGCCCACCTTTTCAAACTCAATACCAAGGCCCATATCATCGGCAATTTTCTGTGCCTCGTTATGCAGCCGCGCCTCCATATCCTCGATCACCTCTAAACTCGGCGAACGTAAATCAACGGTAAACACCACCCGCCCGGGGATCACATTGCGCGAATTGGGATAGACATCAATATGCCCCACCGCGCCCACCGCATGGGGCGCATGGGACCACGCGATTTCGTCAACTTTTTCCAAAATCCGCGCCATGCCCAGACCGGCATTTTTACGCATCGGCATCGGTGTCGATCCGGTGTGGCTGTCCTTGCCGGTGATGGTGATCTGCGTCCACGAAAGCCCCTGACCGTGGGTCACAACCCCGATCGCCTTGTCTTCGGCCTCCAGAATCGGGCCTTGTTCAATGTGCAATTCAAAAAACGCGTGCATCTTGCGTGCGCCCACTTCTTCATCGCCGCGCCACCCGATCCGCGCCAATTCATCGCCAAACTTCTTGCCCTCGGCATCCTCGCGCGCATAGGCCCAATCCTGCGTGTGCATGCCCGCAAACACCCCAGACGACAACATCGCCGGTGCAAACCGGGTGCCTTCTTCGTTGGTCCAGTTGGTCACCACAATCGGGTGTTTGGTTTTGATATCAAGATCATTTAGCGTGCGCAGAATTTCCAAGCCGCCCAAAACGCCCAAAATCCCGTCGTATTTGCCCCCTGTCGGCTGCGTATCAAGGTGCGATCCCACATAAACCGGCAGGGCATCCGGATCGGTGCCCTCGCGACGGGCAAACATATTGCCCATCTGGTCCAACCCCATCGTGCATCCCGCCGCCTTGCACCAACTTTCAAACAACGCGCGACCCTCGCTATCTTCATCGGTCAATGTCTGGCGGTTGTTGCCCCCTGCGATACCGGGTCCAATCTTGGCCATATCCATCAGACTGTCCCAAAGGCGCTCGCCGTTGATTTTCAGATTTTCACCCGGAGCTGAATTCTGTGATGAACTGGATGCAGACATGATTTTCCCTCGCTTCACATGCTTTTGTGTTCGGGGTGATGTATATGACAACCCAAACACCATGGTTTGACCATATGGTCAAAGAGACGCTAGCAGAGCTTCCAAAACAGTCAAGGAAAACGCGCCGAAATCCGCAAATAATGCCCCGAAAATACGCCCGAAAATCAATACTGGACATTGTTAAACAGCTGCGCCTAAATAAAAGGCGGAAATTGATTTCGGGGCACCATGACCAAGACACTGGGTAAAACACGGGACAAAACACGCATCCAACGCAAAAACACCGCGACCATCCTTGAGGCCGCGCTTGATGTGTTTTCAACACATGGGTTTCGTGGGTCAACCGTCGATCAGATCGGCAATGCCGCAGGTCTCTCAAAGCCCAATCTTTTATACTATTTTTCGTCCAAAGAGGCGATTCACAACGCCCTTTTGTCGGGGCTTATGGACACATGGCTTGACCCGTTGCGCGCACTTGATGCGCAGGGCGATCCGCTGCCCGAAATCCTCAATTATGTCTGTCGAAAACTGAAAATGAGCCGTGAATTTCCGCGTGAAAGCCGCCTATTTGCCAATGAAATCATACAGGGTGCACCGCGCATTATGGGCGCACTTGACGCGGAATTGCGCCCCTTGGTCGATGAAAAATGTGCGGTTATCGCGGGTTGGATTGCTGCGGGAAAAATCGCGCCGGTCCATCCCTATCACCTGATGTTTTCGATCTGGTCGCTCACCCAGCATTATGCCGATTTTGACGTTCAGGTGCATCGAATTCTCGGGCAGGACACTGATCCCTACCCAGAGGCCGAAGTGTATCTTGAAACGCTTTTCACCCGTATGTTGACGCCTCAAACCATCTAAGACGCTCCGGACAATGAACGGACGCGCGGCGCTCTAAAGACGCAAAAAGGGCCGACAATTGCCGGCCCCGATCACGTTCATTCCACCAAATCCCCTAACCAGAGGCGCAGGTATTCCCCGGATTATTCGGGTGCGTCGTCCAGTTGGCGTATTCCTTTTCGACCACATCACCGGTGCGCGGATCGACCTCGCCCGGTGTCATCGCCACCATCGAAATACAATCCTCAACCGGACAAACACTCACACAAAGATTACACGCCACACATTCTTCGTCTTTGACCGTAAACACCCGGTCTTCCGACATTGCAATCGCCTGATGGCTGGTGTCTTCGCAGACTGCATAACAGCGCCCGCATTGAATACAGGCATCTTCATCAATCACCGCTTTGGCGATGTAATTGAGGTTGAGATGCTGCCAATCCCGCACATTTGGCACCGCCATTCCGACGAAATCATCAATCGAGGTGTGGCCCTTTTCGTCCATCCATTGCGACAGGCCCGAAATCATTTCTTCAACGACCTTGAACCCATATGTCATCGCCGCCGTGCAGACCTGCACATTGCCACAACCAAGCGCCATGAATTCCGCGGCGTCGCGCCATGTGGTCACCCCGCCAATCCCCGAAATCGGCAATCCTGCCGTCACCGGCGAACGGGCAATTTCCGCCACCATGTTAAGGGCAATCGGTTTCACCGCAGGACCGCAATAGCCACCGTGCGACCCCTTGCCGTCAATCGTCGGTTCCGGTGCCATCGTATCAAGATCAACGGAAATCACTGAATTAATTGTATTAATAAGGCTCACCGCATCGGCCCCGCCGCGCATCGCCGCCTCGGCAGGCAGGCGGATATCGGTGATATTTGGCGTCAGCTTCACAATCACCGGCTTGGAATAATTCTCTTTACACCACCGGGTCACCATCTCGATATATTCCGGCACCTGCCCCACGGCCGCGCCCATACCCCGTTCTGCCATCCCGTGGGGACAGCCAAAATTAAGCTCGATTCCATCGGCTCCGGTGGCCTCGACCTTTGGCAATATCGCTTTCCACGCCGCTTCTTCACAAGGCACCATCAGGGACACGATAATGGCCCGATCCGGGTAATCTTTCTTGACCCGGGTGATCTCCTCAAGGTTCTGCTCTAATGGCCGGTCGGTGATCAATTCGATATTATTCAGACCCAGCAAACGCCGGTCACCACCATAGATCGCGCCATAGCGCGGCCCATTCACATTGACCACTGGCGGACCTTCTTCGCCAAGGGTTTTCCACACCACACCGCCCCAACCGGCCTCGAATGCGCGGCGCACGTTCACTTCTTTATCCGTCGGTGGCGCCGACGCCAGCCAGAACGGGTTGGGAGAGGTAATTCCAAGAAAAGTTGTTGTTAGATCAGCCATTTATCTGTCTCCCTTACGCTGTCAACGCAGCGTGAATATCCATGGCGGCATCGCGCCCTTCGGCCACTGCCGTCACGGTAAGGTCATCGCCCCCCGACGCACAATCACCCCCCGCCCAGACACCGGCCACCGAAGTCCGCCCGGTTTCCGAAACGGTGATTTTACCGCCCGCAACCGCGACGCTTTCCGGTGCATCCATCAACCGCTGGCCAATCGCCTTGAACACCTGATCGGCCGGCAGGCGGAACATCTCGCCAGTCCCCGACAGAGTGTTGCCGTCCTCAACAGTATATTCAAATTCGATCTCGGCCACCGCGCCATTTCCATGCACCGCAACGGGTTGCGCATTATAAATGATCCGAACGCCTTTGGCCGTGGCCAATTCAATTTCAAATTCCGAAGCCGCCATGCGTCCTTTGCCGCGCCGATACACCATGGTCACATTCTGCGCGCCCAAGAGTTTCGATTGCACCGCCGCATCCACCGCCGTCATGCCGCCGCCAATCACCACAACTTCGCGGCCAATCGGCAATGCCGACAAATCATCAGACTGGCGTAACTCTTTGATAAAACTGACAGCATCGACAACATTATCCTTGTCCTCACCCGCCGCACGCAGCGCATTCACCCCGCCCATACCAATGGCAAGGAACACTGCGTCATACTCGGAACCCAGTGCATCCAACGACAGATCACCACCAAGCGACTTCCCCGTTTCAACCGTGATCCCGCCGATTTCCAACAACCAATCCACCTCGCGTCCGGAAAATCCGCCGGTTGATTTATAGGCGGCAATACCAAATTCGTTCAAACCACCGGCCTTGGCCTCGCGTTCAAATAACACCACATCATGGCCCAACATCGCCAGACGGTGCGCACAGGACAATCCGGCCGGCCCTGCACCAACAACCGCCACCCGTTTTCCGGTAGTGGCGGCGCGCGCAAACGGATGCGCTCCGGTTTCCATCAATCTATCGGTGGCATAGCGCTGCAACCGGCCAATTTCGACCGGCTTGCCCTCGGCCACTTCGCGCACGCAGACTTCTTCACATAATGTTTCCGTCGGGCACACCCGCGCGCACATCCCGCCAAGAATATTCTGGTTGAAAATCGTGCGCGCCGCCGCTTCCGGTGTTCCGGTGGCGATTTGACGGATGAACAACGGAATATCAATCGTCGTCGGACAGGCCGTCTGGCATGGCGCATCATAGCAGAAATAGCAGCGATCCGCCGCCACCGCCGCCTCGTGCGCGGCAAGCCCCGGATGCAGGTCGCTAAAATTCTCGTCAAGCGTCGCCTGCGGCACCCGCCCCGAAACAATCCCCGACGTCATTTGGCTATTGGACATGTCTTGGTTTCCCTGTTGATCTTTTGGTTGTCCAAAACTTGCCACAGGTCTAATTTTTTATCAAATGGTAAATTTTTGAAACTGCGGAAAATTTCGCCTATTCTACCGACAACACATTGTTATCCCAGAAAACTTCTTCATTTAAGGCGCAAATAAAAAATCACCCCTCGATCAAAGTCGGGGAAAATTAGCCGAAAATCGACCCATTCACGACAACCATACGCCGAAGATTCCGGCCTATTTCAACCCGTCTTTGCCAATCGCATCCGCTGATTCCAAACCGCCAACCCGCGGCAATGGCCGTCCGGAATCGGTCACCGCAACAGCCACCAAAATCTCGTTTGCCCGTGGCGCATCGTTCAACCGCACCTCGATGGCGTCAAAATGTGACCGCACATAGGCCGCATCCTTATGCCCCAGCGGCACGTCCAGAACCTGCCCCGGCCCGCCCATTTTTTTCGACGACGGCACAAGGGCCGCGCCCTTTTCCACCGCCTTGCGCAACGGCGCGCCAAGTTTTGGGTGCAACAACGCGGCGGCATGTTCCAGCTCGCCGTTTTCCCCCACCATCGCCGCCTTGCCATAACTTTCTGCCTGCTCTGGTGTAATCCCGAGGGCCGAAACGCATTTTTCGCCAAGCAACGCCCCCAAGGCCGCGCCCATATCCATCAATACCGTCAAATCCTCGACATATTGACCGGCAAACGGATTTTCGATCACTGCCGCCGCCACCGCCTTGCGGGTGGCCGGTGCAATCTCTTTGCCGCTTTCGATGTGGGTTTCTTCCACCCAGACGGCGATTTTCCTGATTTTCATGTTCATCTTAATCCGTCCTTCCCGACAACCTGATCCGCTTCCAACCCGCCACTGCGCGAATGGACCCGCGGCCCCGTCGTCATCACCAACGCTAGCAGCATTTCATCGGCTTTGGGCGCATCATTATGCCCGACTTCCATTGAATCAAAATGGCTGCGCACATAGGCCGCGTTGATATGGGTGATCGGCACATCAAGCCGCGCCCCGACACCGCCCACCTTCTTGGCAGAGGCCACAATCGCCGCCGCGCCACCCGAAACACCCCCCAAAACATCCCGCATCGCATAGCCCCCCGGCGCATGCCATAACGCGCCATGTTCCAATTCGCCCGCCGCGCCAATCAACGCTCCTTTGCCATAACCCTCGATTTTATCCGCCCCGCCCAAAACCTCGGCCAACCGCGTCGCCATGAGCAACCCCAAGGGCCGCAGATCCTCGATAAACCCCTGAATATCCGCCACATAGCGCCCTGCATACGGGTTATGGATCACCGCCGTCACCGCGCCGCGCCGCAACGGCACATCGGCCACCGGCCCGCCCTCGTGGTAAATTTCCTCTACGGCTGTTGATAGTTTTCGCAAAATTGGTTCAGGCATGGATCACCTTTTGTTGTTGGGGGGGCAGGTTCGCCATCATATGACGCGCCCCGATTATCCGCTGTTCACCGCGCAAGACCAACACCGCCCCCGCGATCAAATTCCTATTCATCATATCCTGCGCCACAACCGCGCCCGCCGATAATGCCTGCGCAATTTCCGCCGCTGTTAACGCGCCAACGCGCCGCACAACTTTGCGCATCCCCAGATCGCTGTCTGGCTGCAATTCGCACGCCGCACATCGTTCAATCGCCGGATGATCCCCGATATCGACCGCATTGGCAATCAACGTCGCCGCCACATCCGCCGCCGCCGCATCGCGCGCCACCACGGTCACGCTCTCGGCAATGCCAAACGACAGGCTGCGCCCGCCCTGCCCGCTGGTGGCAATGCCGCGCATGTCATCTTGCGCAGAAACCCCGATTCGCCCGATATCGTCCCCGTTCAACGTGGCAATCGCCGATGTGTATATCCGCCCATCCCCGAGAAAGAGCGCAATATCACCGCCATTATTCACATAGGCGCGCGTGAATGGCCCCGCCCGCATCATCGCCGCCAAAACCTCATCCGCCACCGCACCGGCCACCGCCGCCATCATGGTCACAAACGCGCGCGCATGTGGGCGCACCGCATTTGCCATCCGTTGGGCAATGTGACCGCTAGGGCCTTCTAAACACGCGCGAAAATCCGCCTTCAACAGGGGCAATTCCGCCACCAGTTCCTCCAGAACCGTCCCGAACCGCACCGTTGCAGCGGAAAAAAACGCGCGCCGATCCCCGCCATCAACCCCGATTATCAAATCAATCGGCCCGTGCTGCAAATGCAACCGCCCCTGATCAATCAACATGGCCGTTGGCCCGCTCATGTCTCCTCGCCCTTGCTCCACCGGTAATTCTGCGCCTTATTGGGATCGCGCGCGCCACGCCCTTGCGAAATTTGGCGCAAACCGGCGGTCAACACTTCGTTGACAGGGCGCACCTTGTCCATATGCCCGCCCAAATCCGCATAATCGCTCAACCGCATGGTAAATTCGATCGGCGCCACCAACGCAGGCGTCGGCACATAGCCAAACGCATTGGCCGGCATTTCCAACACATTGGCCATAATCGTGATTCCGCCACCCGGCCAACGATAGGCCTCGGCCCCACCGCAGGTCACACAAGTTAACGCATCCTTCACCGAATTGGTCAACCGCACCGGATTTTGCGTCACACCGGATCGCAACGACCCGCCAGCCCCGCCCATAAATAGCACCGAACAAAGCGACGGTTCGCAATTTTCGGCAATCAACTGCGCGCTTGCCTTTAAAACGTCCGGTATTGGCGCGTCTTGCGGTTTCAAATCCGCATCAAGCACGAAATAGGCATATTGTTCGCCGGTGGTCGACACCATCAACAATCGCGCCCCTTGCCATGCTTTTTTCGGGTCGGAGTCCTTAAGAATACTTAACGGGTCCACCACATCGGTGCCGCCCCATCCGGTGCCCGGTTTTGCTACCTGAAAATACCGCCCCGGTGTCGATCTTCGGCCGTTGATCCGAATACCGGACGGCGGAGTTTCAAGCATCTTACCCGCCTGATGTTCGCTCAACACGCCGGTAATATGGTCGTCGACCACGATCACCTCGTCAACATGGCCCAACCACTGCGCCGCAAACATTCCGATCGTCGCCGACCCGCACCCGACCCGCATCAGGTTCTCGCGCACACCATTCACAACCGGCGGCTGACCGGCCTGCACCACAAGGGTTACATCCCCGTGGTCGCCCCCGTCAATTGTCATCTCGACAGCTTCCACATTGCACAATCGCAACAACGCGTCACAGGTGACCCGCCCTTCCTTTTTGCTGCCCCCCGTGAGGTGTTCAACCCCACCCAGAGACAACATTTTCGACCCGTATTCCGAGGTCATGACATGGCCCACCGCCTCGCCATCGACCCGGACAATGGCGCGTTCCTCGCCCAAATGCCGGTCGGTGTCGATCTTGATTTTCACGCCGCAATAACTGAATATGCCTTCGGTCACCACGGTCACCATATCCACGCCCTCCACGTCTTGCGACACGATAAAAGGGGCCGGTTTATAGTCCGGATAGGTGGTGCCAGCGCCAATCGCGGTGACAAACGGGCGCTGCGGTTGTACCGGATTTGCGTCCCATTCCTGTGCGCTGCCTTCTTCGTTTCCGTCACTTAGAAACGGCACCGCTTGTGCGCCATGTTCGACCGCATGTTGCAGGATGGTCAACGGATCAAGACGCACCAAGTCGCCCCCGTGATTGGCATAACGATCACATGCACCCGCACGCCCTTCGGCAATAAAACACAGCACTGGACAGGCATCACAGCGGATTTTTTCGGGTTTTTCGCGCGGTCCCGCCATCAGGATTCCCCCTTTAGGGCATTGATAGCGTGCAATAATTTACTCGGCGTTACCGGAACACTTGTCATGCGCACCCCACACGCACGTTTGATCGCATTCAAGATCGCAGGCGCTGTTGGCACCAAAACATGTTCGCCCAACCCCTTGGCCCCATACGGCCCGTGCGCGTCTTTGTCCTCGATAATGATGCACTCGATCGGCGGCACATCCCCGATGGTCGGGATCAAGTAATCGTGCAGATTTTCACTGCGCCCCGGGATATATTCTTCCATCAACGCCATGCCCAAACCCTGTGCCACACCGCCATGAATTTGCCCCTCAACCAGCAGCGGATTGATCGCTTGCCCGACATCATGCGCGGCCACAATCCGCACCACTTTTGTCGTGCCAAGCGTGCTATCCACCTCAACAACAGCGAGCTGCGCACAATAGCCAAACTGCGCATAAGGCACCCCTTGCCCATTTTCATCGAGCGGCTTGGTCGGCGGGTCATAACTCTCGATTGCGGTAAAAACATACCCATCGCCATCGGTGGGCAGGCTCTCCAGTTTCAACCGAAAATCTCCATCCACCGCGATCCCCCCAGTCCCGAATTCAAGCACCGTTTGATCCCCGACATTCAACTTTCGCAAAACCTTTGCGCGCAGCGCTTCACCACATAACTTTGCGGCATTTCCGCTGACAAATGTCTGGCGCGAAGCGGATGTTTTGCCCGCATCCGGCGTCACATCCGTATCCGGCCCAACCCGCGTAATCGCCGCAACCGGCACCCCCAATGCCTTGGCAAAAATCTGTGAAATCACCGTATTTGCCCCCTGCCCGATGTCCATCGCGCCTTGATGCAATACGATGTCGCCTGCGCGCGTGATGCCCGCCTTGATCGTCGACGGATTGGGCAATGAAGTATTGCCGCACCCATACCAACCTGCCGCCAAACCAACCCCGCGCCGCATCTGCCCCCCCCCCGCGTTGTTAACCTTTTGCACCGCGTTCTGTTCATACTTCCAAACATCGCGCAGCGCCTGAAGGCAGGCCTTGATGCCAATACCCTGTTCAAAAACCTGCCCGCAAACGGTTTGAACATTGTCGTCCAGCGCATTTAAAATCCGAAAATCAAGCGCATCCATTCCGAGTTTTTCTGCCAACTCGTCAAACAGGGATTCCTGCGCAATGGCCGCTTGTGGCACACCAAATCCCCGAAACGCGCCCGACGGCGGATTATGGGTATGCACCGCGCGCGACGTCGCGCGATAGTCGGCAATCCGATAGGGACCAGAGGCATGAACCGGCACCCGATTGGCCACCGTCGGCCCCCACGATGCATAAGCGCCAGTATTGAAATCCCCATCAAAAACAAAACCTTGCAGTGTTCCATCCCGATTGGCCCCGATGGTCAACCGCATATCCGCCGGATGCCGTTTGGTGGTCGATTGCATCGATTCAACGCGGCTATAACACAGGCGCACCGGCTGTCCGGTCTTGATCGCGCCAAGCGCCAGAAACGGTTGCACCGAAAGATCAAGCTTGGCGCCAAACCCGCCGCCAACAGCCGTGGGCACAATGCGGATACCCGCCATTGGTCGCCCTAAAATCGTTGCCAATGCTTCCTGATCCATCACCGGCGCCTGCGTGCAGGCGTGGATTTCAATCCGGCCATTTACAACCTGCGCAAATCCCGCCTCCGGTTCAATATAGGCGTGTTCGACAAATCCGGTTTCAAATCGGCCTGTTACCGTAACATCGGCTTTTTCCAACGTCCCATCCGGATCACCACAGGTGACATTCCCCCCGCACATCACATTGTTTTTGCGCGACAAATGCAATTGAGGCGCTCCGAAACCCATCGCTTCGGGAACATTTTGAACGCTTGGCAATTCCTGCCATGTTACCGGAAAATCATCCTTCAACAGCTCGGAAACTGCCCTAGGCGTGCCGATAATTGCAGCCACGGCTTCGCCTCGAAAGCGGGTTTTATCAACCGCAAACACGGGTTGGTCGGCAAAATCGGGGATCACACCAAACCGGTTTTCGCCCTCGATATCATCGGCGGTAATCACGGCCTTGATCCCTGCGTGTTGCGCAACAAAACCCGCAATATCCCCAAGTGAAAACCGCGCATGTGCAAACGGCGCGCGCACCACAGCCATTTCCAAACACCCCACAGGCGCGACATCATCGCCAAACCGTAAACTCCCGTCGAGTTTTGGCGCAGCGTCCACATGCCGGATCGCCGCACCCACCGTATCCTTTGGCCCATCCAACACCGCGGCCCGCCCCATAACCGCATCAATTATTTTGCGATACCCGGTGCAACGACATAAAATCCCGCCAAGCGCATCCTTGACCTGATCTTCGCTCGGATGCGGATGCACCCGCAACAATGCCACCGCAGACGTCAGCATCGCAGGGGTGCAAATTCCGCATTGCGCCGCGCCATGATCGGCAAACCGCGCTGCAATATCTACGGCCAATTCAGTGGCTTTTAACCCTGTAATCGTTTCAACCGTCCGCCCGTCGGCCTGCATCGCCGGCATCAAACAGGCACACACCGGCGCCCCATCCACCAAAACCGTGCACGCACCGCAATCACCGGCGTTGCACCCTATTTTAACCTCGCGCGCGCCCAAATCTTCGCGCAAAACTTCGGACAATCGCGCGCCATGCGCGGGTGCAATCTGCACCGCCTGCGCGTTCATAATAAAGCTGATTTTTGCACTGCTTGCGTCAGGCATGGGCCGCCCTCCGCAATGCACGCAGGGTTATTTCTGCAACCGCTTCAAGACGATAGTTGGCGCTGCCGCGCAAATCATCCATTGGGGAAAGTGCCGCGAGATGGGCCGCTGTCACCGAAAACCTATCCAAATCCGCGATCGGCTTTCCTATCAATTCCCCTTCCAATTCCACAAGTCGCACCGCAATTGGCGAACACGCGCCAACGGCCACCCGTAACATTGAAATCCGCCCCTCGGCCACCTCGACCAACACCGCAACCATGGCGATTGAAATTACCAAATAGGCGCGACTGCCAAGTTTCTCAAACGCGCTTTGCACAGATTCCGGCATTTTGGGGATCAACACGGCAGTCACAATTTCACCGGGCATCAATGCGGTTTTACGCACGCCGGTGATAAAGTCCCCCAATGGCATTTGGCGGGGACCGTTGCGTGACATGATTTCGATTTCCGCCCCCATGGACAATAAAACCGGCACAGAATCGGCAGCAGGTGACGCATTGCAAATGTTGCCCACAAGCGTTGCAACATTTTGTATTTGCACCGACCCGATTTGGCGCGCCGCCTGTTTCAATCCGTCAAATGCGGGGGGAAACGGCGCGGTTATCAAGGCGCTAAACGATACCGCCGCGCCGATTCGCCAGCCCTCGTTGGTTTCGTTAATATCTGAAAATCCCGCGATACGGGTCACATCCAATATATCGCCCTGCGGTTTATTATGGCTTTTCGCGGGAAAATAATCACTACCACCGGCCACAATTTCTGCCGCGCCCTGCGTCCTCACATCAAGAGCCTCCTCAAGAGTATGCGCAACGAAATACCGGGCCATCGTCTCACCTTTCAATAAAACTATTGTTAGTATACCAACGATAATCTGGGTTTGCTCTTGCTGTCAAACTCTTTGGCAAATCGCGTTAGAATACGCCGCGCTTTCAGGTCATTTTGCCTAATATTTTCAACAAGGTATCTTGCTCTTTTGACGTCAGGCAAGCCAATGTTTCCGCAGTAATCCGGTGCCCGCACGCGTGAAGGTCAGGCATAATACCCATCGCCTTTTGGGTGAGCGATATCATCGTGCGCCGTTTGTCGCGGGGATCGGGGGCAAATGCCACAAGCCCCTTTTTTGCCAGCCGGTCCACCACACCTTTGATGGTTGCCGCATCCATCGCGCTTAACCTGCCGAGTTGGTTTTGCGAGCAGGTTCCGTTTTCTTCGATGCGGATCAACGCGGCAAACTGGGTCGCTGTAAGGCCGTGTACTTCCCCGCTCTGAAAAATCGTCGAGTGGCGCTGGCTTACCAGACGCAAGATATAACCTACCTGATCATCAAGCCTGTAATTTTGCTCCATCTGCGGCGGCCTTTCGTGAACACCTGCCCCGAGTCACCTTGATCGGGAATTCAACTATGTTAGCATACAAATGAAAATGGCTGGAATATCCGCGACAGAGATCACCCAAAAAAGGAGGCCGAAATGCCGCAAGATACACCGAAACTCGTTATCAGGAATATCGGTTTGATGTTGTCGGGTAAAATGGAGGCCGCTATTCTTGACGCCGATTGCCTGATTGCTATTGATGGTAAAATCACCGAAATCGGCATGGAAAAGGACATGGATACCGAGGGCGCGACCACCACGATTGACGCCAATGGCACCACCCTCGCGCCGGGTCTTATTGATAGCCACGTGCATCCGGTGATTGGCGATTATACCCCGCGTCAGAACCAGATGAACTGGATCGATTCAACGCTGCACGGCGGTGTCACCACGTTGATTTCTGCGGGCGAGGTCCACATGCCGGGCCGCCCCAAGGATATTATTGGCCTCAAGGCACAGGCCATTGCGGCACAGCGCTGGTATGAAAATTTCCGCCCGTCCGGTATGAAAGTCATGGCCGGCGCGCCGATCATCGAACACGGCATGGTCGAACAGGATTTCAAAGATCTTGCTGATGCAGGCGTGAAACTTCTGGGTGAAGTGGGGCTTGGGTCGGTCAAAGACGGGCCAACCGGCAAGAAAATGGTCGATTGGGCGCGTAAATACGGCATGCAGAGCACGATCCACACCGGCGGGCCCTCAATTCCCGGATCGGGGTTGATCGACGCCGAGGTTGTTCTTGAGGTTGGCGCGGATGTCATCGGCCACATCAATGGCGGCCATACCGCGCTGCCCGACGATCAAATCATCTGTCTCTGTGAAAGTTGCACCAAGGGCCTCGAAATTGTGCACAATGGCAATGAACGCGCAGCGCTTCTTACCCTCAACACGGCGCGCGAATTGAAACAACTTAATCGGGTGATTTTGGGCACCGATGGCCCTGCCGGTTCAGGCGTGCAGCCGCTTGGTATTTTGCGTATGGTGGCGATGCTGTCGAGCCTTGGAAATGTTCCCGCAGAAATCGCGTTTTGCTTTGCCACCGGTAATACGTCGCGTCAACGCGAACTTGATACGGGCATCATCGAGATTGGCAAAGCCGCCGATTTTGTGTTGATGGACCGCGCCCAGCACGCGCCTGGCAAGACCATTCTTGAATCGGTTGAATTCGGCAATTTGCCCGGCGTTGGCATGACAATTATTGACGGGGTTGTTACGTCAGAGCGGTCACGCAACACGCCCCCGGCCACCGCATTGCCAACGGTGATCTAGCCCCAAAAGAGAAATATGCCTCCGGCGGGGATATTTATGGAACAAAGATGCGCTATTCGATTTCGGCGCAGGCTTCGATCTCGGCGGCGCGTTTTTCAACCAGTTCAACAATGTGATCCACCATATGTTGATTGCCTAGTTTGTGATCGGTTTTCCCGGCAAGATACACCATGCCCGATCCGGCACCGCCGCCGGTAAACCCGACATCGGTCATCAGCGCCTCGCCCGGCCCGTTTACCACACAGCCGATAATGCTCAGGCTGATCGGCGTATGGATATGCGCAAGCCGCAGTTCAAGTTCGGCCACCGCTTCGATGACATCAAACCCTTGCCGCGCGCAGCTTGGGCAAGAAATGATATTGACGCCGCGATGGCGCAGCCCAAGCGATTTCAGGATTTCAAAGCCGACTTTGACCTCCTCCACCGGATCCGCCGACAGAGACACACGAATGGTATCGCCAATGCCCATCCACAAAAGATTGCCCAAGCCAATCGCACTTTTGATGGTGCCGCTGACCAACCCGCCGGCTTCGGTGATCCCGAGGTGGATTGGGGCATCGGTGGCCTCGGCAAGTTTTTGGTAGGCGGCGGCCGACATAAAGACATCCGAGGCTTTGACGCTGATTTTATATTCATGAAAATCATGGTCTTGCAGGATACGAATATGGTTTAGGCCACTTTCCACCATCGCATCGGGGCAGGGTTCGCCGTATTTCTCCAACAGGTTTTTTTCCAGTGATCCGGCATTGACCCCGATACGGATAGAACAGCCGTGATCTTTGGCCGCCTTGATCACTTCGGCCACCCGCGCCTTGTTGCCGATATTGCCGGGGTTGATGCGCAAACACGCCGCCCCTGCTTCGGCAGCTTCGATGCCGCGTTGGTAGTGGAAATGAATATCGGCGACAATCGGCACCGGACTTTCGCGCACGATCTCTTTTAATGCCTTTGAAGATGCCGCGTCAGGCACCGAAATCCGCACAATATCTACACCGGCCTCTGCGGCGGCCTCGACTTGGGCGATGGTGCCGGCGATATCGGTGGTTAATGTGTTGGTCATGGTTTGCACCGCAATCGGGGCATCGCCGCCAACCGGCACATTCCCGACATGAATCATCCGGCTTTTGCGGCGATAAATATTACGCCACGGGCGCACAGAATTCAGGCTCGGGTTCAGCGACATCGGCTGTCCTTTTCAAACGATCATATAGGGAAGTGTTACGGCGCAATTGCACCAACTGCAAGCCAGCCTACTCAGATGGCGTAATGACCCGACTTGCATCGGCGACCGATATTGCTTCGGCCACATCGGGCTTGTCTGACAGGTCGGCAACAACATATTTCGCCTTGAGCGCATCCACCGACAATGCCACATCCCGTATCGTCGACGTGCCCTGCCCCGCAGGGCCATAAAGCGCGCCGTTGACCTTGAAATAGATCGAACCGGACATGCCCGCACGCAGGGTTGGGGCCTCTTCGCTGGCCGGCAGGATATATTCTTCGCCAGCTTCAAGAACCTTTTCGAAGATCACCGAGCCATCAGCCGCCCGCACCCGAATCCACGCCGGTAGCGCCGCCACCAGAACCACATCAGGGGCATTTTCGGCCACCACACGAGGTGCAAGCCGTTCGGCGGCTTGTCCCGCATCCGCTATTACAATCATTGGCGGCAGATCACGATCAAGACCGGCAAAACTTCCCAAGGTGTTGGGATTCAACGTTGAAATCGGTGCATCGCGCGCAATCATCACCGGCACATCTAGCGCTTGCGGGCGATAAAGCCGGTCAAGACCGTCACTGGGCGGATTAAAAACACCCGATGTCGCAACATTGTTTGGCGATACTCCGGCCGTTACAACAGCGTCCGTTTCCACACCCTGTCCGGCATTTTGCAACGGATCAAGATCGGCAAGAACACTGGGTGCGTTTTCGATCGGGGCAAGTTGCACCCGCTGCACTTCGTTCAGCACGCGATAGCCGCCAAATCCAATGGCCCCGATCAACCCGAGAAGCACCAGCATTGACCCGATTGCCCGCGGTTCGATATGGGCAAAAATATTATTTGCCGCCATTGCGCCGACAGAATACCCGCTTCTGGGACGGTTGCCAAATGCGCTTGCATCCGGTTTTTGTGATTGCGTGGCCGAATTTTTCCCAACAAAAGGCGCGCTATCAAAAGCGTTGGAAAAACTGCTTGCCGAGGCGCCGGTATAATCGGATTTGCGGATTGACGATGCTTCGGACGACATGCCGTGCGCGGTTGAAAACCCGCTTTCGTTGCAGAACGATGCAAAGGCCGCGTCGGGATCCATATTCAAATAACGCGCGTAGGATTTTACATAACCCGAGATAAATCCCGGGGTGTCAAAAGCGGTTGGATCGGCATTTTCGATGGCGGCGACATAGGCGGCTTTGATCCGTAATTCACGCTGCACATCCAAAAGCGATTTACCCAGCGTTGCCCGTTCTCCGCGCATCAAATCGCCAAGCCGCAAATCAAAAGATTCGAACCCACGCGCCTCCGCTTCGGGTTCACCCTCTTTTTTAACAATCTTGCGTGAAAATTTCCGCCCGATCATGCGCATATCAACCTTGTGTAACAGCCCCAAAAACAGCCACGTGCCCTGAGAGCATCTGTCCCGAAATCATCCCCCGATTCGGTTCATGGCCTTGTGTTAAACCTGTGTTAACACAGAACAACCCATCTTGCACATGCGGCAATTCCTAAGCGGTTAATTCGGCACGATTCAGCGCACAATGCGACCACAGCGCGTCCATGGCCTTGACCAGCTTGTCAATTTCTTCGGGGCCATGCACCGGCGACGGGGTAAAGCGCAATCTTTCGGTGCCACGCGGCACCGTTGGGTAATTGATCGGCTGCACATAAATCCCGTAATCTTCCAACAACATATCCGACAGTTTCTTGGTGTGCACCGGATCGCCGACAATCACCGGCACGATGTGGCTGCCGTGGTCAATGATCGGCAGGCCAAGCCCCTTGAGGCGCATCTTCAAAATCCGCGCCTGTGTTTGCTGTTGATCGCGCAATTCCTGATTGCCCTTGAGGTGGGCCACCGATGCCGCCGCCCCCGCTGCAATCGCCGGTGGCAGCGACGTGGTAAAGATGAACCCCGGCGCATAAGACCTTATGGCGTCACACATTTTTTCGCTCGCTGCGATATAACCACCCATCACCCCATAGGCCTTGGCCAAGGTGCCGTTGATAATATCAAGCCGATGCATCAGGTTATCACGTTCCGCCACACCGCCACCGCGCGGGCCATACATGCCCACCGCGTGCACTTCGTCGATATAGGTCAACGCGCCAAATTCATCCGCCAGATCGCAAATCGCCTCGATCGGACCAAAATCGCCATCCATCGAATACACGCTCTCGAATGCGATCAATTTCGGCGCGGTCGGATTGTCCATCATATCGGCGGCAAGCAATTCCCGCAGATGCGCCACGTCGTTGTGTTTGAATATCCGCTTCGCCCCGCCATTGCGACGCACGCCCTCGATCATGCTGGCGTGGTTCAAGGCATCGGAATAAATGATCAGCCCCGGGAACAATTTGGGCAATGTCGACAGGGTCGCGTCATTGGCAATATAGGCGCTGGTAAACAACAACGCCGCCTCTTTGCCATGCAGATCCGCCATCTCGGCCTCGAGCCGTTTATGATACACCGTCGTTCCCGAAATATTGCGTGTGCCGCCCGATCCTGCCCCCGTGGCATCCAAGGCTTCGTGCATCGCCTCCAGAACTTCTGAATTTTGCCCCATACCCAGATAATCGTTGCCACACCAAACGGTTACCGGACGTTTGCCACCATCGGGATGGTTCCAATCTGCGTGGGGAAACGCGCCTTTGGTGCGCTCGATGTCGATAAACGTGCGGTAACGACCTTCCTCATGGAGCGCCTCGATCGCTGTATCCAGCTTGGCATCAAAATCCACGATTCTATTTGTCAATTTCACCACGTTGGTCCCTCCGCAGATTTCTCCGGTTTGGCAATTATTCCGCGCCAAATGCACAGAATCACGACCAAAACAGCCATATTCACAATCTCGCATAGATATAGAACACCATGCTTTCAAGCAATAGGTTACATTTTGCCGCCCCTTCACTTCTTTGACCTGCATCAACCTCTGCTGGACTATAGCAATTGGCGTGATACCCTATGCGAAATACCAAATCGTTAAGGAAAATAAACCATGTCTCTTGATGCCGTTCTCGCCCGCATTGATACCGATCTTGATGCCGCCACCGATCGCTTGCTCGATCTGCTGCGTATCCCGTCGATTTCAACGGATCCTGCCTTTAAATCCGATTGTGACAAAGCCGCAGATTGGTTGGTCGCCGACCTGCAAAGCATTGGAATTGATGCACAAAAACGCGAAACACCGGGCCACCCTATGGTTGTCGGCCATGTCGGAGAGGCGGCCGATGGCAAACCGCACCTGCTGTTTTACGGCCACTATGATGTGCAACCGGTTGACCCGCTTGACCTGTGGAATTCGCCGCCCTTTGAACCCGCTATAGAAGACACCGCCAAAGGCCGCGTCATTCGCGGGCGCGGATCGTCCGATGACAAAGGCCAGTTGATGACTTTTATCGAGGCCTGCCGCGCCTGGATCGCCATCAACGGCGCCCTTCCTTGCCGGATTACCTTCTTTCTCGAAGGCGAAGAAGAATCAGGTTCGCCGTCATTGGTCCCCTTCATGCGCGACAATGCCGAGGAATTGAAATCCGACGTCGCCCTGATTTGCGACACCGGATTATTTGGCGACTCGACCCCCGCCATCGTTACCATGCTGCGCGGGTTGCTCGGCGAAGAAGTCACCATCACCGGCGCCAATCTTGATCTTCATTCCGGCATGTATGGCGGCATCGCGCGCAATCCGATCCGCGTGCTTGCCAAAGTCATCGCCGGCCTGCACGATGATAATGGCCGCATCACCGTCAAGGATTTCTATGACGGTGTGCCCGAACTCTCCAACTCCGTGCGCTCCGGTTGGGAAGACCTGAGTTTTGACGCCGACAGCTTCCTTGGCGATGTCGGCCTTTCGGTGCCTGCCGGTGAACACGACCGCACCCCGCTTGAAATGATCTGGTCGCGCCCGACCTGCGAAGTCAACGGCATCCTGGGCGGCTATACCGGTGATGGCTTCAAAACCGTATTGCCCGCACAAGCGAGCGCCAAAATCTCGTTCCGCCTTGTCGGCACCCAGGACCCGCTTAAAATCCGCGAGAATTTTCGTGCCTATGTGCAGGATATGCTGCCCGATGATTGCACGGTCGAATTTGGCGGTCATGGGGCCTCCGGTGCGGCCACAATGGCCACCGAAAGCCCGATGTTCAACGCTGCGCGCGCCGCCCTGTCGGATGAATGGCCCAATGCCGCCGCCTATATCGGCTGTGGCGGCTCCATCCCCATCGCCGGCCATTTCAAACAAATCCTTGGCACTGACGCAATGTTGATCGGCTTTGGCAAAGACGACGACGCCATTCATTCGCCCAATGAAAAATACGACCTGACAAGTTTTCACCGCGGCATCAGAAGCTGGGCACGTATTCTCGACGCGCTTACCAAATAGACCGACTTCCAATAGCGGCGCATTTTTAGGCAAATTCCCAAAAATGTGCCGTTTTTTCAGTCACCTGCAAAACGTCGCAGGCCCAAACCACGCGTTTTCTGCCCCTATGCGCAAAAATCCCTCATAGCTGCGCGCAAAGCTACACACCACTCAACGCGCTCAATATGGGGATATTTGACATGAATGCCGGTGATACTGCCTGGATCCTGACCGCAACCGCCCTCGTCCTGTTCATGACCTTGCCGGGTCTTGCGCTATTTTACGGCGGTCTGGTGCGGGCGCGCAACGTGCTAACCCGAATTATTCATGAAGCGGCGTAAATCGTTTGGCGGGCGTAGATCAAGCTGTTGAAATGGCGTATGATTTTGGTGTTGAACAAGATCATTCACCTCCAGCAGAAAATCCAACCCACCATGAATGACGATACGCTA
>JAUZRV010000014.1 GCA_030950105.1 Rhodobacterales bacterium
CCGGCACACCGCTTTCGGCCTGCTTCAAAATACCCATGATCTGTGCGTCGCTGTATCGTGCCTTCTTCATCAAAATCTCCTCAGATTATTATGCCGAGAAAATTCTACTTGTGAACACCACTAATTTTAGGGGGGATTACCGGACCACTTCAGTATTCACAATGCCGAGCTTTTCAAATGGTTCTGGCCAAATTAGCGGGGCAATTGTATTCCAGCGTCGCTGGTGGAAATCCGAATTGGCTTTATCGCTCTGGGACGGGATCGACTGTCATTGCTCCGAGTAGTGCGTTTATCGTTTCACGGGCAGCCAGGCTTGCCTCCAATAAGTCCCTGTTCTGGGCCAATACACCCTTTGTAGGAACTTCGGGAAGTGCCTGGGATGCTATGCCGGCATTTATTGTTTTCTTTGCAATCATCAACTGTGCGGCTGCGGCGATGATTTCATTTTCGGTGGTTGCTAAGTGATCCCAGTCTTCTGCGAGCCAGGCCTCGCTATTTTCTGGAACTGCTTGGTCAAGAGAAGCATAAAACTGCTGTGCCCTACCGTGATTTCCGGTCATGCTCTGCGCTTGTGCCCGTAATTTGTCAACTTGGGGACCCTCTAAGCCCAATAATTCGGCCTCTGCACGTCGCGGGCGACGTTCCACTAAAGCAAGGCGGGCGCGCAGAACCCGTCGGTCGCGCCCAGCCGCACCTTCTGTTGGCGCAAGAATAAAGTTTGAAGCTGGTGAGCTAAATCCTAACTGAATAAGTCGATCAGCAACAAAATTGGCCGTATTTGGGTCAATTTGATCTGGTGTTTCATGTGATTGATAAAGTGCAAACTCAAGAAATGTTAAATCGTCTGCTTTTTCAGCGAGAATTTGCACGGTTTTAGAGCGTAACTCTCTGTAACCGGACAGCGATTTGTCACTTTTAAAGCGCTCCAATTCTTGCATTGCATCCACAAAACGCGCGGCATCGGCAAGGGCGAGGATGTGCACTCTGCGTAGATCTTGGCCTATTGGCTCATCTCGTCGCTCTTGTGCAAATGCGCCCGCTAGATCAGCGATTTTAGGCGGGATTGCTTCGCCGCGTGTAAGGAGTGTTTCGATTAGGTTAACAAGGGCATCAGGAGAGAATTCAGTGTTTGCTGTTACGACAGCATCTAGTGATAAGCTTGCCGCTTCGAGGTTGCCCTCGGACATTTCAAGCGTGGCTTCTGCCATGTGAATTTGCGAATTTGGCTGCTCCATACCTCGATTTAGAACCCGTAAAACGGACGCTGCGGCGCCGGGTTCGCCGGCAAGTGTCAATCTTTCGCTGAGAATTGGGCCAAGGTGTATCCGTAGATGAATTGGGATAGTATTTAGAGTGCGCAGTAGGGCAGAAATGTTGATTTCCGCAGATCGGGGGATTTCTGGAGAGGCAAGAGCGGACCAAAAGGCTGCCGCTGTGTCGCAATCTAGTTGGTCACTTAAAGGGCCAGGGATGGCGTCGAATTTCTGTTCCATAATTCGCGCTAGTGACAAATAGAGCATTTTTTGCCGGGAGGTGATGTCGGCCAAGTTGAGAGTTTCCCGAGCTTCAGCGCCAAAACCAAAATAAAGATATAACTTGGCCAATTCCGATGCAATTTCTGTGTTTGGTTGATCAAATTCACCGAACAAATTCGCACGGAATTGCCCGAGTTGAGCCCCAAAATCTGCGGTAGTTCCCCATGTTTCAATCGCAAGTTCTTCGTTAGAAAGGCAAGCATCGCCATTTCGAGTTTGAGGCATTGCACCCATTGTTTGCAAGAGGGAACGGTCAATGCTTGATTCTGCAATCAGGTTCACGTTCGCCATCGAACTTTCCGACTGCGCCGTCTGGGCAGTTTCTACCGTTTCTTCTGTTGACTGGATTTCACCGGTATTCTCAGCAGACGGCACCGGTTCAATTTGGGTTTGTTGCACTGATAACAACCCTTGTGTAGCTGCGCGGCCGATTTGTTCAATCAAACGAAGTTCCGCATCTTTTACCCTTTTCAGGCGTGCAAGCCTTTCTTCGTCCATTGTTGCTTGGGCTTCGGAAGTGGGTGACGTGGCGCTCAATGCGACACCAAACCCAAGGTAAAATTCCCGATCTTGGCTCGATGCGATGCTGCTAATCTGTCCGAAAGAATAGGGGTGGCGGTCGGAGTACCGGGCTTCCAAATTGTTCGGATTTTCAGAATTGGCGCGCGTTGGATTGCTAACGGTTTCGCTGAAAAGGGGATCAGCGGCTTCACTTCGCTCCATTACTTCGGGAGATTCCGAGCTAGAGCTGTCGCCGATATCAATCACAAGCATCGAATTTTCATGAAGGAACGACGTTACGACACAGTCACAATTCAACCCGATTTCCAGTGTGCTATCTTTGGAGGCTGGCGTTATTGAAGATACGCGTTCGCGTGAAATTTTTTCGAAGGCGGCCCCTAAATCAAAAGTGATGTTGTTATCGCGGATTGTCAAAGTAGACTTGTTTTCATTTGTCTCGAGTTCCCAGTCGAGAGGGCGAGGTAAGTATAGCACCAAGCGGGTAAAATCAGCATGTTCACCCGAGCGAAGAGTGACAATTTCCGCTTGCAAGATGCTGCCCCAAGTCAAGGCTAATAAAACAACGGTCAGGAAACGCTTCATGCTGCTTCCTGCTTGACAGATTTCAAGGCTTCTTCAAGGTCCGAGAAACTAGGCCGACAATGGGACGGAGTGTTTTGGCGTCCGACCTCGATACAAATATTGGTTGCGTGATTGTGCAGATTCGCAACGAGGACTTCCCGAATAAGTTTGTAAAACTGCCCTTCTTCTTCAATCACCGAGCCCATTTTTGAGGCGAAAGGCCCAACCAGGCCATAAGAAAGGAAAATCCCCAAGAATGTTCCAACAAGCGCGCCCCCAATCATTTTTCCCAAAATTTCAGGAGGTTGATCGATTGAGGCCATGGTTTTGATAACGCCCAATACAGCAGCAACAATTCCGAGTGCGGGGAGACCATCAGAAACGGTTGCCATCGCGTGACTTGAATGCTGTGCATGCTGCAGATTTGCTTCGATGCGCTTTTCCAGGACTTCTTCGACCTGATGGGGGTCGTCATAATTCATCGACGCGGAACGCATGGTATCACAGATGAGGCCTACAGCTTCCGAATCTGTCAATATCTTCGGGTATTTGGAGAAAATAGAGGATTCGTTGGGGGCCTCAATATGTTCTTCTATCGCAACCGGATTTTGACGCACCAGACGAATAAGTTCGTAAAGCAAGCACAGAAGATCACGGAAGTCTTCAGGCTTCCATTTAGGCCCTTTGAATACTTTGCCCATGTCTTTCATCGTGTGTTTCATACTTGGGCCATCATTGGCAATCATGAAGGCCCCGACAGCAGCGCCGCCAATCATCATCAACTCGAACGGCACTGCCTTTAGGATGATACCCATTTTACCGCCGGCCAAAACATAGCCGCCAAATACCATGGCAAAAATTACAACGATACCAATGATGCCAAGCATTATTTTTCTCCACCCGATCTGTTAGGCTACAACTTAACGGTCGAGCGTTAAGAAAGCCTGTTGATTGCACCTATTATTCCTTGGGAACTTCTGCATTTCGTCCCGCCAAAACCACGCTAATTGTATATGCGGCCTGCGGTGTTAATCCGGCCATAATGCCTGCTGCGGCGTCGGGCCGCATTCGTGCTAAAAACCCGGCAGCAAAGTCCGGATCCATTTCCTCAAATAGCGCCGCAGCCTTTTTGGGTTTCATCGTTTCATAAACAGTCGTCAGGCGTGAAATATCCCCTTCAGCAGCTGTATCAGCCAACGCCAAGGTCGCTTCTAGTGCTGCTTCAGCTCTTGTTAGCGCGGCAAGTTTTTGGGTTATGGTTTGGTCTGCAACATTTAGGGCTTGCATACGATTTTGAATTTGAGCCTCACGTTCGCGCAAGCGATTTTCGCGCAGGGAAAATGCAACCAGCATTTCACGCAAGTTTTCAGGGGTTTCGCAGATGCCCGAATCTGAGGCAGCTTGGTCTTCCATCGTGGTTGGATCTTGTTCCCGCGCAAGAACTTTGCCCGCGTCACCGGCAGCCCTGATAAGGGCCGAAGTAATCAATAGCCCTGCGATAAGAAATAACGACCCCTTGCCGCCTCGTTTCGCTTTCCGTTTTACTTTTTTATTTGCCATTATGCGGATCCACCCGCAGATTGACGATGGCGCATAAAGACGGTCTCGTCAGAATTTTCTTGAGATGGTGTTGGCACAGGTGCTGAGGCCGGATCGGGAAGATCATGCATGGATGCAACCAGTAGTTCCAGGCGTTTGGCGACATCTTCGGCCCTTCCGGTCAAGCCCGTTAGCGAATCAGTTGATGCCACGGCCGTCGATTGTGCGGCGCTTAACGTTTTTGTCAGATCGTCAACCTGAGCGGAAAGAACAGCGACTGCTCCGCCGACGCCTTTTTCCAAATCATTGAAGCGCGCCAAGCGGCGCGCCAGGACAAAACAATAAAACCCAGCGCCTAAAGCGCCCGCAACCAGTAGTATGTCAGCAATCATTTCCATTATTTCGACCCCTTAATTCAAGACGAATTCCATTATTAGCAGGTCGTTTACCCGACCTTGCCCAGTTACAATTTGAACCCTGCGTAGCATTTGACCGCGCAAACGAATAAGTGCGGACGAATCTTCTAAATCGCTAATTTTCAGGGCGCGAAGATAACCATTTAGGACATCAACGACCCTCGGCAAAAGCTTCTCAACATCACTTTGGTATTTGGGCGAGACTTCGAGCTGGGCGCGAAAGCGAAGGTGTTCGCGGCCGTGCTTTCCGTTGACAGAAATGACCATTGGTTCAACTGCGATGAATGCAACATCGGGCATATCATCGGCCGGCTCCTCCATTGTGTCTTCCATTGCCACTTCTTGCGATTCGCCACCGAGAATCATCCCGGAATAAACGGCAAAAAAACCACCGCCACCACCAACCAAAGCAAGGACTAACCCAATGATCATAGGGAGTTTTGATGACTTCTTCGGTGTTTCTTCTTCTGTGTTTTCAGTCTCGGCCATAAGTATACCCAAAGTTTTCGATAATCTTGTTATAGACGCGCATCCACTAACCGATTGTTAAGGCTGATGAGCGAAAGATACTTCAAGGCCGGACAGAATGTCGGGTCATGAGGAGGCTTGCAGTTGCAGCAACTAATAAATGTCTGGACCGCTTTGGACCCGCGCCGTCGCGTTGTTGTCGTATTGGCATTGATCGCGGTGATCGCAACCATAACAACCATGTCCCGTATGGCGGCAACGCCGAGTATGACCCTACTATATGCGGGGCTGGAAAGTGGAACCGCCGGCGATGTCGTTCGTTCTCTGGAACAGCGCGGCGTAGCATATGAAATACGCGGCGGCGCGATTTTTGCAGAGGCCGGTAGACGCGATGAATTGCGCATGACATTGGCCAGCGAAGGGCTGCCGGCCAACAGTGGAAAAGGGTATGAATTGCTCGATTCCCTGTCAGGTTTCGGCACCACATCTCAGATGTTTGATGCGGCCTATTGGCGTGCAAAAGAAGGGGAATTAGCGCGCACAATTACAACCAGCCCACAGATCGCCGCCGCGCGCGTGCATCTGGCAAATAATGGATCAAATCCGTTTCAACGCGAGGTGCGTCCGACTGCATCGGTTTCGGTCACCGCCGCAAACGGATCTATATCTGCAGAGCATGGCAAAGCTTTGAAATACCTGGTTGCATCGGCTGTTGCCGGACTAGCACCCGAAGATGTTTCTGTCATCGACTCGACTGGTGGCTTGATTGGTAATTCGGATGATGCCGCGCCATCTGTTGCCGGAGATGATCGGTCACAGATGCTGCGAGAAAAGGTACAACGATTGCTTGAGGCGCGGGTTGGATATGGCAATGCTGTCGTCGAAGTAAGTGTCGAAACGGTGACCGAGAGCGAATCGGTGCGTGAACGTAGTTTTGATCCAAATTCGCGCGTAGCAATAAGCACTGACACAGAAGAACGTTCAAATAACTCTACAGATGCCGGAGGCGGGGATGTTACGGTTGCTTCAAATCTGCCATCCGGGGACGCTGCAGCGGGTGATAGCTCCTCAAGTAATAATACCGAGACGCGTGAGCGGGTAAATTACGAGGTTTCCGCAACAGAGCGGGAAATCATTCGCGCTCCTGGAGCCATCAAACGGATCTCTGTCGCGGTTCTGGTAAATGGTGTTCGGGCCACGGACGATGCCGGTGTCGAAATTTTTGAGTCACGAAATGAGACCGAAATGTCTGCTCTCAAAGATCTTGTTGCGGCGGCGGTTGGATATAGCGAGCCCCGTGGTGATGTTATTACGTTGAAATCAATGGAGTTTGAGCCATTGGTGCCTGTAGGCACCGTGGGTGAATCTTCTTTGATGGAAGGGCTAAACCTAGACATTATGTCGATCATACAAATGGCGGTATTGGCGCTTGTTGCCCTCATACTTGGTTTGTTTGTGGTGCGGCCGATTTTAACCAGAAGCCCAACCACCGCGCTGGCGGAATTGCCGTCACCTGGTGGGGGAGGAGGGGATGACAGCCTCGCCAATACAGCCCTCCCGCCATTGAATGGCGAAATTTCCGAAGGTGATTTCAACCTCCCCGATTTGCCGGTTATTTCGGGATTTGACGGGGATGATTTGCCCGCGTTGGGTGGCATGGGAATGGCGATGGGGGGCGGGGATGATCCTGTAGATCGGCTTCGTAGTCTTATCGGCGAACGGCAGGAGGAAACCGTGGAAATCCTACGTGGTTGGCTCGAAGATGAGGAGGAAACAGCATAATGGCACTTTCTCACCTCTTACAAGATTTTGGCGATTCTCTGTCAGTCGGCAATCAAATTTCCATTTCCGATGTTTCTCTCGAAGAACAAAGGCTTGAAACTTTTGAACAAGGTTTCAAAGCGGGATGGGACGACGCAATCAAATCGCAGGGTGGCGAACAAGCCAAGATATCTAGCGAATTTTCACGAAACATGCAGGATTTATCGTTCACTTATCACGAAGCCCACACAAACCTTTTCAAGGCGATGGAGCCGCTTTTGCAGCAAATGGTTGAAACGGTTTTGCCGAAAATCGCCCATCAAACTATTGGTGCGCGAGTGGTCGAACAGTTGAGTGAAATGGCGCGTGATCAAGGAGCTCAGCCAGTTCAAATAACGGTCGCACCTTCCAATCACGCCACGATGGAAAAGCTGCTGCAACAGGAGTTTGGATTTCCGTTATCAGTGGTTGAAGAACCTACTTTGGGAGAGGGGCAGGTCTATCTGAAATTTGGCCAAAGCGAACGGCAAATTGATCTGGATGAAGTATTAAATGGAATAGGTCAGGCTGTTGCCGCCTTCTTCCACGAAAACCAAAAGGAAATCGTCAATGGATGAAAATGCTGAAACTCCTCAAATCGATGAGGCCACATTGGATGTCAACAATCCGTTCACCTCGGTTCCAATCGAGATTACCATCTCGGTTGGCAAGGCGCGCCCGTTAATTCGGGAACTACTGCAATTGGGAGAAAACGCCGTTCTTCCTTTGGATAAACGGGTTGACGACTTGGTGGACCTTTATGTGGGGGACCGCCTTATTGCGCGCGGCGAATTGGAAGAAATGGACGGCGAAAACCAAGGTCAATTGGCCGTTCGCCTGACCGAAGTAGCTGATCTTCAAAACGGATTGTGAGAGGTTCTTATGGCCCGTATAGGCACAATTTTAGTCGCATTTTCCTGTTTGTATTTACTCATTGGCGCGACTCCGGTTTCGGCACAAGATATCTCGATTTCAATAGGGGATAGTTCTTCACTAACGGGTCGCAGTATCCAATTATTTGCTCTTATAACAGTGTTAAGTCTGGCACCGGGATTGGCAATTATGGTTACGTGTTTTCCCTTTATCGTCACTGTTTTATCAATTTTGAGGCAAGCGATTGGATTGCAGCAATCACCCCCAAATATGCTCATCATCAGTTTGGCGTTGTTTCTAACCTATTTTGTAATGGATCCTGTGTTTACGGCTGCCTGGGAGCAGGGAATTACACCGTTAATGAACGAAGAAATTGAGATTGAAACCGCTTTCATGCGAACGATGGAGCCATTTCGCGTGTTTATGGCTGCGCGCGTGGACGTTGAAACCTTTGAGAATATGGCTGCATTGCGACCCGATTTTGCTAATATTCAAACCGGACCGGAAGCACCGCTTTCTGTGTTGGTTCCCAGCTTTTTGCTGTCTGAAATTGCCCGTGCGTTTCAGATCGGGTTCCTGGTGTTTTTGCCGTTTTTGGTTATTGATCTCGTCGTTGCCGCAATTTTGATGTCAATGGGGATGATGATGGTCCCGCCTGCAATTGTGTCGCTCCCGTTTAAACTTGCATTTTTTGTGGTCGCCGATGGCTGGAGCCTGATTTCGGGGGCTTTGGTTCGAGGATATCTTTAGAAATCAAAACCTGACTACTATTTTTACAGGCCGGGATCGCCGAATTTTCCGAGTAGTTGAGCCGTATTCGATACTTCAAATTTGCGCAGCAAACGCGCACGAATATCTTCTATCGTGCGAGGAGAGAGAAAGAGGGACCGGGCAATTTCTTTGCTGGTTAAACCGCGGGCCAAAAATGTGATAATTTCGCGTTCGCGCGGGGTTAGGGCGCGTTTCGAGGTAGTGACCGACATAGGTGCAAAACTCATTACGATACGGGCAAGTGGATCGGCTGGAGTGAGGGTATGCGCGCGAAAACGGCACCAAAACGGGCTTCCATCGGACTTGCGCATGATCCTTTCGTCGGAATAATCGTCGGCTTGTTTTAATGGTTCAAGACCGACATCACGAATACGATCAAATTCGGCACGCGTGACATAGAGCATTCGAAAAGATTGCCCGATCAGAGCCTGATCTGCATAGCCAAATAATTTAGAGAAAGTTGCATTGCAGGCGCGGATGATCCGGTTTTCGGTCATCACCAATCCGATTGGGGCGTTTTGAAACGTTAGCAGAGAAAGTTCTGTTTCGTGGTTCATTCGAAGCCTACCCAAACCGCGTTACCGTAAAACTACGGTATTGATACCGTAGTTTTAGCGCGCCATAGTGTTTCATGCAAATTGGGGGCTTCTGTGGTGAAAACCGACGTTTCAATCGAGAAATTACAGCGCGTGATTCATGCGCGGCGCGATGATTTGATCGCTCTTACGCAAGATTTGGTGCGGATTCCGACGCTAAACCCACCCGGCGATAATTATCGTGAAATCTGCGAATATTTGGATCACCGGTTGCAAAATAGCGGGTTTGAAACCGAACTGGTGCGCGCCTTTGGTGCGCCAGGTGACAGCGATAAATATCCGCGTTGGAATATTGTTGCCCGCCGCGAAGGTAAATATGCTGGCGACTGTGTGCATTTCAATAGCCATATTGATGTGGTCGAGGTTGGCAATGGCTGGACAACTGGCCCGTTTGGTGGCGCGTTGATTGATGGTAAAATATATGGGCGCGGCACCTGCGATATGAAAGGCGGGTTGGCAACGAGCATTATAGCCGCCGAAGCGTTTCTCGAAGTCTGCCCGAATTTTGCAGGTGCAATAGAAATAAGTGGTACCGCAGATGAGGAATCGGGTGGCTTTGGTGGGGTGGCCTATCTTGCAGAAAAAGGGTTTTTCTCGCCTGAGCGGGTCCAACATGTGATCATTCCAGAACCGCTAAATAAAGATCGGGTTTGTCTTGGGCATCGCGGGGTTTATTGGGCGGAAATCGAAACATTTGGTGAAATTGCACATGGGTCGATGCCGTTTCTGGGCGACTGCGCGGTGCGCCACATGGGGGCCGTTGTTGCCGAAATGGAAGAAAATCTATTTCCCGCTTTGGCCCGAAAACGCACGGATATGCCGGTGGTGCCGGACGGGGCCAAACAATCAACGATGAATATCAATTCGATTCATGGCGGACAGGCAGAAATGCCCACCGATTATACCGGACTGCCAAGCCCATGTGTGCCAGATAGTTGTCGTATGATTGTTGACCGGCGGTTTTTGATCGAAGAAAATATCGACGATGTAGAAGCGGAAATTCAAGATGTATTGCGCAAAGTCGAAGCCGAGCGCGCGAATTTCTCTTATGATATTCGCGAAATGCATCGTGTATTGCCCACGATGACCGACCGTAAAGCGCCGGTGGTGCAAACAGTCGCGCGCGCAATCGAGGAAACCTTGGGGAAAAAACCTGAGTTTGTCGTGTCACCGGGCACATATGATCAAAAACATATCGACAGAATCGGCAAATTGAAAAATTGTATCGCCTATGGGCCGGGGATTCTCGATCTTGCGCATAAGCCCGATGAATATATTGGTGTTGATGATATGATTGACAGCGCGATTATTATGGGGCGTGCATTGATTGAATTGCTGGCGAAGAACAACAACAAAGACAGACAATAACCACTTGGGAGAAATCACATGATACTGAAATCTTTGAATATCGGGCTGATCAGTGCGGCGGCATTGGCAGCCAGCATTGGCATGGTGCAGGCGGGGCAAAGTGATATTGTTGTCGGCATGCAGCTTGAACCGCCGCATCTAGATCCGACCAGCGCCGCCGCAGGTGCGATTGATAGTGTGGTTTATTCCAATGTTTTCGAAGGGTTGACACGGTTTGGGTGGGATGGATCGGTTAATCCCGGTCTGGCGGCGAGCTGGGACATTTCAGATGACGGTCTTGTCTATACGTTCCATCTGCGCAGCGGTGTGAAATTTCACGATGGCACAACGATGGACGGCGAAGATGTAAAATTTTCGCTGGATCGCGCGCGCGCCGAAGATAGCGCGAACGCCCAAAAAGGGTTATTTGCTGCGATTGACAGCATTGAAGTGGTCAATCCGACAACTGTCAAAGTCACGTTGAGCGCGCCAACCGGAAACTTCCTGTTCAATATGGCGTGGGGCGACGCAGTGATTGTGGCGCCCGAAAGCATTGAGAATATCAAAACAAATCCGGTGGGCACGGGTGCGTTTACCTTTTCCAACTGGGTTCAAGGTGATCAAATCGTGATTATCCGCAATGATGATTATTGGGGGACGCCGGCCAGACTCGAGAGTGCGACATTCAAATTTATCAGCGATCCAACGGCTGCATTTGCGGCGGTGATGGCCGAAGATGTCGATGTGTTTAGCGGCTTTCCCGCCCCGGAAAATCTTCCGCAATTTGATGCTGATCCGAGGTTTACTGTTTTGGTTGGTTCGACCGAAGGGGAAACCATTCTTTCGACAAACAATAAAATGCCGCCATTTGACAATGTACTGGTGCGCGAAGCCGTGGCCCACGCGATTGATCGCCAAGCGATTATAGATGGCGCGATGTTCGGATATGGAACCCCCATCGGGACGCATTTCGCGCCGCATAACCCCGATTATGTCGATTTGACCGGCAATTCGCAGTATGACCCCGACAAAGCGCGCGCGCTTTTGGCCGAAGCCGGATTTGCGGACGGATTTACCACCACTTTGAAATTGCCGCCGCCGTCCTATGCGCGGCGTGGTGGAGAAATCATCGCGGCGCAATTGCGCGAGGTTGGTATCAACGCGGAAATTTCCAATTTGGAGTGGGCGCAATGGCTTGAGCAGGTTTTCCGGGGCAAAGATTTTGGTCTTACTATTGTTTCGCACACCGAGCCGATGGATATCGGGATTTATGCCAAACCTGACTACTATTTCCAGTATGATAATGCCGCGTTTCAGACGCTTATGAGCGATTTGAATGCGGAAACCGATCCTGCGATGCGCAGCGAAATTCTCAAAAAAGCGCAAACCATTATTTCGGAAGATTACGTCAACGGATATTTGTTCCAATTGGCCGCTCTGAGTGTTGCCAATTCCAAGGTTGTTGGATTGTGGGAAAATGCGCCGACACAGGCGACCGATCTGACGGCGGTTTACTGGGCTGATTGATCGCGAAAAACAAGGTGGCTTTCCCGGTTGAGACCGGGGGAGCCTCCGGCGGGGATATTTGAACGAAAAAGAAGCCAGGCCGAGGGCCGGTTTTTCGGGGAAGCAGTATGCTGCGCTATGTAATAAAACGATTGCTGTCATTGATGATCAGTTTGATCGTCGCGAGCGCGGTGATTTTTCTGGCGATTGAAGTGGTTCCGGGCGATCCAGCAGCTTATATGTTGGGTCTAAATGCACAAGAAGATACGCTGGCGGCATTGCGGGAACAACTTGGGTTGAACGGGACAATTGCACAGCGGTATGGCGATTGGATCAGCGGTATGTTGGTTGGCGATTTCGGCACATCATATACATATCGCACGCCGGTGGTTGAAATGATCAGGGAGCGCATGTGGATTTCGCTGCCGTTGGCGATTTATGCGTTGGCTTTGTCTACTCTGATCGCGTTTCCAGCCGGAATTTGGGCGGCATCCAAACGTGGTTCGGTTACTGATATTTCGGTGATGGGGGTTACCCAGCTTGGGGTAGCGATCCCCAATTTCTGGTTTGCTATGCTAATGGTTCTGGTTTTTGCGATCAATCTACGCTGGTTTTCGGCAGGTGGATTTTCAGGGTGGGATAGCGGGTTTTTCGCTGCGGTCAAAAGCCTGACTTTGCCGGCGATTGCGCTTGCTTTGCCTCAAGCGTCGATATTGGCGCGGGTTATGCGGTCTTCGTTGCTCGACACATTGAGCGAGGATTTTATTCGTACCGCACGCGCCAAAGGCCTCAGCAAACGGCAGGCGTTGCGGCGCCATGCGTTAAGAAATGCGTTAATTCCGGTGCTGACAATCATAGGTTTGCAGTTCTCGTTTTTGATGGCGGGGGCAATTATTATCGAGAATGTTTTTTTCCTTCCGGGGCTAGGAAGGTTGGTATTCCAGAGCATTTCAGCCCGTGATTTAATCGTGGTCGAGAGCGTTGTCATGCTGTTGGTTTTTGCGGTTATTGTAGTTAATTTTGCGGTGGATATTGCCTATGCATTTGTTGATCCGCGGTTGAGGGTGCAGGGATGAGCGCGGCGGAGATATCATTGCGGAAGGCGGCGTTGCGGTCGCGGTCTTTGATGATCGGGCTGGTGCTAACGCTGGTTTTTGCGGGGGGAGCGTTGATTAGTTTTTTGTGGACGCCTTATGATATTTTGACGCTTGATATTGCCAACAAGATCAAATTGCCAAGCGGGGCGCATCCGTTGGGCACCGATCATTTTGGTCGCGATATTTTGAGCATGATTATGGTCGGCGCGCGCACGTCAATTGCGGTGGCGTTGGTGGCGGTCGGGATCGGTATGGGACTCGGTGTGCCGCTTGGGTTGGCGGCGGCGGCGCGCAAGGGCACGTTTCTCGACGAGTTGATTATGCGGGGCAATGATTTGGTGTTTGCATTTCCGTCGCTGTTGATTGCGATCATGATAACGGCGGTTTTTGGACCTTCTGCGCTTAATGCGATTATTGCAATCGGGGTGTTTAATATTCCGGTTTTTGCACGGTTGACGCGGAGCGGGGCGCTGTCACTGTGGACGCGGGATTATATTTTGTCGGCGCGGGTAGCGGGCAAGGGGGCGGCAAGGATCAGTTTTGAACATATTCTGCCCAACGTGACCAACCTTTTGATTGTGCAGGGAACTATCCAATTTTCGCTTGGCATTTTAGCCGAGGCGGGATTGTCTTATGTGGGGCTTGGGGCGCAGCCACCGATCCCGAGTTGGGGGCGTATGTTGGCAGATAGTCAGACGATGATATCGTTTGCACCGCATATGGCGATCTTTCCGGGGATGGCGATTTTGCTCACGGTTTTGGGGCTTAATCTTATGGGGGACGGGTTGCGCGATCTGTTTGACCCCAAGCTTCGAAAGGTGGGAAGATGAGCCTTTTGCAGATTGAAAACCTTGATCTTGACATCCACGGCACGCCGATTTTGCGGGGTATATCGCTATCGGTGCAGGCCGGAGAAATTGTTGGAGTGATCGGTGAAAGTGGTTCCGGGAAATCCATGACCGCCTTTGTGGTGATGCAATTATTGCCGGATGGCGCAACCTGTTCGGGCAAGGTGATACTGAATCAAGAGGATGTTCTGACGCTGGACGAAGACAGCTTATGCAAGTTGCGGGGGGCGCAGGTTGGAATGGTTTTTCAGGAACCAATGACGGCGCTTAATCCGATCCAGACGATTGGTGATCAGGTGGCCGAAACCATATTGATTCACGAAAAAGTTAGCCGCGCCGAGGCCCGTGATCGGGCGCGGATCGCCCTTGCGCGGGCCGAGTTGCCAGAAGATAAATTTCCGCTGTCGCGATATCCGTTTGAGTTATCGGGGGGGCAGCGGCAAAGAGTGGTGATTGCGATGGCGATTGCACTGCGGCCAAAATTGTTGATTGCCGATGAACCAACGACCGCGCTGGATGTCACCACACAGGCGCAGATTTTAACACTGCTTAAGAAACTGGTGCGCGAAGACGGTATGGGGATGTTGATGATCACCCACGATCTGGCGGTGGTTTCTGACATGGCCGATGAAATCGTGATCATGGAAAAGGGGCGCATTGTCGAGGCGGGACCGGCGAAAACGCTGTTCCAGACCATGAAACATCCCTATTCGATTGCGTTGTTCAAGGCGTCGGGCCACGTGCCCGTGCGCACCAATACGGCGACCGATGTGCCGCTTCTCGAGGTTGAAAACGTGGTGCGTGATTACGCGTTGCCACGAACCAAACTATTTGCGCCAGTGTCGTATTTTCGGGCGGTAAACAACGTTAACTTCACTATTGAGCGCGGCGAGAGCCTTGGTTTGGTCGGGGAATCCGGCTGTGGGAAATCAACGCTGACGCGGGCCATTCTCGGGTTGGAGGAGGTGCAATCGGGCGATATTCGCCTAGGCGGGCAGCCGGTTTTTGCCGGTCACAAGGTCAACCGTGCGGTGCGCCGCCGGATGCAGGTGGTTTTTCAAGATCCATACGGAAGTTTTAACCCTCGACACAAAGTTGCGCGGCTGGTTTCTGAACCGTTCCATTTGTTGGATGAGCCGCCCAAGGGAGCGCAAAAAAACGCAGCAATTACGCGATCTCTTGAAAGTGTGGGTCTAACCGAACGAGATGCGGATAAATACATCCATGAATTTTCCGGTGGCCAGCGTCAAAGGATAGCGATTGCGCGCGCGTTGATTATCAATCCCGATTTGATCATTCTGGACGAGGCGGTATCGGCGCTTGATGTCAGTATTCGCGCGCAAATCCTTGATCTTCTGGCGCAGCTTGCCAAGGATCTTGGGCTTACCTATCTGTTTATTAGCCATGATCTAAGCGTGGTGCGGTCGATTACGGATCGGGTTTTGGTGATGAAATCCGGTGAAATTGTTGAACAAGGCCCGACCAAACAGGTGTTCGACGCGCCCCGACACCCTTATACGAAATCCCTGATTGCGGCGGCTCCGCGCCTGCCGGAAATTTCTGTTGCTTAAAGGAATTCAGCTATGACCGAAAATAATGACCTGTGGTTTGACCCGTCCAAATGTCTGATCAACGGGGAATGGGTGGCGCCTGTTGGGGGCGAATATCTTGCGCTTGAAAACCCGTCAACCGGCGAGGTGATTGGTCAGATAGCCCGTGGCCAAGCCGCCGATATTGATGCGGCTGTTGGCGCGGCGCAGGCGGCGCGTGATGGCGAATGGGGCCGGTGGAGCGCATTGCAACGTGGGCGGATGTTGACGGAACTGGGCCGTTTGGTTTTGACCAAGACCGAAGAATTGGCGCGGCTCGAGGCGCAGGATGTCGGCAAGCCGTTGAAACAGGCGCGCGCCGATGCGATTGCTTTGGCGCGGTATCTTGAATTTTATGGCGGGGCGGCGGACAAATTGCACGGCGAAACCATCCCCTATCTCGAAGGATATACGGTTTATACGCTGCGCGAACCGCATGGGGTGACGGGGCATATTGTGCCGTGGAATTACCCGATGCAGATCATTGGACGTTCGGTCGGCGCGGCGTTGGCGACCGGCAATGCCTGTGTGTTGAAACCGGCAGAAGACGCCTGTTTGACGGCGCTGGCGTTTGCGGATCTGGCGCGTCAGGTCGGCCTGCCAGCGGGCGCGTTGAATGTGGTTCCAGGCCTTGGCGGCGAAGCGGGGGCGGCGTTGACAGGCCACGGTGGTGTTAACCATATCAGTTTCACAGGGTCTGTGATGACCGGATCAATGGTGCAGGCCTCGGCGGCGAAAAACGTGGTGCCGGTGACGCTTGAACTTGGTGGGAAATCACCGCAAATCGTGTTTGAGGATGCCGATATTGATGCCGCTTTACCGTTTTTGGTGAACGCGGGTATTCAGAACGCAGGGCAGACCTGTTCGGCGTCGTCGCGAATATTGATCCATAAAAATGTTTATGATCAGGTGGTTGAACGAATGGCCGCGCGGTATGGTGAATTGCGGGTTGGGCCGGCGATGGATGATCTTGATGTTGGGCCGCTGATTAGTGCCAAGCAAAAAGGAATAATCGACGGGTTTCTAGACCTCGGTTCCGATCTTGAGGCGGCGGGGCGGGGTGTTCTTGAAAACGCGCCGGACGGGGGCAATTATGTGCGCCCGACATTGTTTGCCGGGGTCGATGCGCACCATGCGTTGGCGCAGGACGAGATATTTGGGCCGGTGCAGGTCGCCATCGCATTTGAGGATGAAGCCGAGGCGTTGGCGATTGCCAATGGCACCGATTATGGCCTTGTGGCGTCGGTGTGGACGGCCAATGGCGCGCGCCAGATGCGCATGGCCAAAGCGATCCGGTCGGGGCAGGTATTTATCAACAATTACGGGGCTGGCGGCGGGGTTGAATTGCCGTTTGGCGGGGTAGGTAAATCGGGCCACGGGCGCGAAAAAGGGTTTGAGGCGCTCTACGGATTTACCACATTGAAAACCGTAGCAGCATATCACGGATAAGGGGAAAACACATGAGAATGCAGGGAAAAACAGCAATCGTCACCGGCGGGGCATCGGGTTTTGGGGCCGGAATTGCGCGCAAGTTTGCCGGTGAGGGCGCGCGGGTTTTGGTGGTTGATATCAATGCCGCGGGTGCAAAAGCAATGGCGGCAGAACTCGGCGGGGATGCGTTGAGTTATGGCGCGAATGTTGCGGATGGCGCGGAAATTTCGGCGTTGGCGGAATTTACATTGCGCGAAATGGGGCATCTGGATGTGTTGGTCAATAATGCCGGTGTGACCCACATGCCATCATTGATGGAGGACGTCAGCGAGGCGGATTTTGATCGGGTTCTGGCGGTGAATTGCAAATCTGTTTACCTGTTGGCGCGTGCATTTGTGCCACATATGAAAGAGCGCGGCACGGGTGCAATTCTTAACGTCGCCTCGACAGCGGGGGTAAGTCCACGACCAAAGTTGAATTGGTATAACGCATCCAAAGGGTGGATGATCACCGCGACCAAGGCGATGGCGGTTGAGCTTGCCCCCGATGGGGTGCGGGTAAATGCGCTTAATCCGGTGGCGGGGGAAACGCCGTTGTTGAAAACATTCATGGGCGAAGATACCCCGGAAATGCGCGCCAAATTCCTGTCGACGATCCCGATCGGGCGGTTTTCAACGCCTGAAGACATGGGAAATGCAGCGGCGTTTTTATGTTCGGACGAAGCCAGCATGATCACCGGCGTTTGCATGGAAGTGGATGGCGGGCGCTGTATCTAGACGCGTGGAAATAAATTCTACAATGGCTTGATATGTCGCGCGAATAAGAGGATGAGCGTTGCATGCGCATTGATCTTATCCTTCTTGTTGTCGCCTATATGCTCTCGCAGTTTTACCGCGCTTTTTTGGCCGTGGTCAGCGAGGCATTGGAACGCGATATCGGGGCCACTGCGCAGGATCTTGCGCTGGCTTCGGGGCTTTGGTTTATTACCTTTGCGGCGATGCAAATCCCGATTGGCTGGGCGCTTGACCGGATCGGGCCACGCGTAACGTCGGCCGTGTTGTTGATGATCGGCGGGGCGGGCGGTTCGGTGGTTTTTGCGATGGCGGGCACGCCTATGCATATCAATATCGCAATGATGTTGATCGGGATCGGGTGCGCGCCGGTTTTAATGGCGTCTTATTATATTATAGCCAAAACCTATTCCCCGCGGATGTTTGCGACTTTGGCAGCGGTGATTGTCGGCGTTGGATCCCTGGGGAATTTAGCAAGTTCACTGCCGATGGCGATGGTAAGCGAGGCCTATGGTTGGCGCGCGGCCTTGATCGGATTGGCGGTGGTTTCGGCACTGACCGCTGTCGGGCTTTGGTTTGTGGTGCAGGATCCGCCGCGCCCAAAGGGCAAGTTGCAGGGATCGTTGATGGATCTTTTGCGGATGCCGGCGATGTGGTTGATCCTGCCGTTGATGGGGGTGCAATATGCGCCTGCGGGGGGATTGCGCGGGCTTTGGATCGGGCCATATTTCACCGACGTTTTCGGCGCGAACGGGGCCAGTATTGGCCAAGTCACTCTGTTAATGGCGGTGGCGATGATTGTGGGATCGTTTGCATACGGGCCGCTGGACCGGATTTTAGGCACCCGAAAATGGGTGATTTTCTGGGGAAATGTGGTCGTGACGGGGGCCTGTTTTGCACTTTATTTCATTGGGTCGTCCGGGTTTTGGTTGGCGGTCTCACTGTTTGTTCTGGTTGGCCTGATGGGCACGACCTATCCGATTTTGATGGCGCACGGGCGTAGTTTCTTGCCGGATCACCTTGTCGGGCGCGGTGTGACGCTTCTTAATCTGTTTAGCGTTGGCGGGGCGGGTGTGTTTCAGGTGGCAACGGGACGTTTGTTCCGCGTGACCTCTGGCGAGGGCGTGCCTGTGGACGTGCCATATAATGCGATATTCTTGCTGTTTGGCATCGCGATGATCGTGGGGTTAATTCCGTATTTGTTCAGCCGTGACAGTTTGGATTAAGTTCCCCTCTTTTCAGACGGGGGCAGGTGGGCTATGACGCGCAGGTTAATCTGAAGGAGATGGCCGGATGGGCTATAGAATCGCTGTTGTCGGGGCCACTGGAAATGTGGGCCGTGAAATGTTGAATATTCTGGCCGAGCGCCAGTTTCCAGTGGACGAGATTGCCGTTTTGGCAAGCCGCCGTTCCATCGGGACGGAAATCAGCTTTGGCGAGCGCACCCTCAAGACCACCGATCTGGACACTTTTGACTTTACTGGCTGGGATATGGCGTTGTTCGCCGTGGGGTCGGAAGCGACCAAGAAATACGCGCCGCTGGCGGCCAAATCGGGTTGCGTGGTGATCGATAATTCGTCGCTCTACCGCTATGATCCGGACGTGCCGTTGATCGTCCCGGAAGTGAATGCCGATGCCATCATGGGTTATTCCAAAAAGAACATTATCGCCAATCCGAATTGTTCGACAGCACAGATGGTTGTAGCCCTCAAACCGCTGCATGATCGCGCGCGTATCAAGCGGGTTGTGGTTAGCACCTACCAATCGGTTTCGGGTGGCGGCAAGGATGCGATTGATGAATTGTGGAATCAAACCAAGGGAATTTACGTGCCAGGTCAAGAGGTTGCACCGAAGGTGTTCACCAAACAAATCGCGTTTAACGTGATCCCGCATATTGATATTTTCCTCGATGATGGCAGCACCAAAGAAGAATGGAAGATGGTTGCCGAGACCAAAAAGATCATCGACAAGTCGATCAAAGTGACCGCAACCTGCGTGCGGGTGCCGGTGTTTGTTGGCCATTCCGAGGCAATCAATATCGAGTTTGAAGAATTTATCGACGAAGACGAAGTGCGCGATATCCTGCGCGAAGCACCGGGTATTATGGTGATCGATAAACGCGAAGATGGCGGCTATGTTTCACCGACGGAATGTGTCGGGGATTACGCCACTTTCATCAGCCGCATCCGTCAGGACAGCACCATTGATAACGGGATTAACCTGTGGTGTGTGTCGGATAATCTACGTAAAGGCGCGGCGTTGAATGCGGTTCAAATTGCCGAGGTTCTCGGCACGCGGGTGCTTAAAAAGGGCTAACACCCATGATCAATAAGGCGTGATATTCGCATATGGGGCAGTTTTGGAAATATCCAGAACTGCCCTTTGCATTTCAGAACCTTTCGATGACTTGTAAGTCATCGTCGTCGGTCATTGGCGCTTTTAGGTTAGATGGTTGAGATCGCTCAAATACCCAGTGGTGAGGATGGCCGGGAAAGGGCGCTCTTAGTCGGTGCATAATTTTAGAGTAGCTAACCCGAATTATTCATGAAGCGGCGTAAATCGTTTGGCGGGCGTAGATCAAGCTGTTGAAATGTCGTATGATTTTGGTGTTGAACAAGATCATTCACCTCCAGCAGAAAATCCAGCCCGCCATGAACGACGATACACTA
>JAUZRV010000140.1 GCA_030950105.1 Rhodobacterales bacterium
CTCGACGGGCAAAATCAACAATGTTACTCGTTTCCATGGTGGTGTATCTTTCTTTGGTTGGGATGCTGTCGTTCAACAACAATTCAACCAGATACGCCGCCAACCTTCAAATCCCCGAAACACCAGATTCAGTCATAACTCTTGGATTAAAGATGCGTTTAAAGCCGCCAATTTTTATGGCTAATCCCAAACAGTTTAATATTTACCGCTAAACATTACATTTTTCAGACATGCTTGATTTTTGTGGAAAGTCGGCGCAGCATGTCATCAGTTTTAGGGCCACATATGATACCGCACGCGGCGGTGGCGGGGGGATGCATATTTTTGTCAGAGGTGTTTTCCACCTGGTGCGCTTTTCTTGTGCGCTGTTGAAACTTAAATAAATGATAATAAACAAGGGAGTAATAAGATGTGTGATATCTGTGTAATGAATTCCGTGAAGGAAAAGATGCTATCAAGGCGCTCGTTTTTTAAAGCGTCGGGCATGGCAAGTGTGGGGGCGATTGTTGGTGGAACAGTGTCCGCGCCACCGGCATTGGCCGCGGGGCACCAGCAAATAGAGGACATGACTCATACGCTCCATGAAAGTTTTCCAACATATTTTGGAGAAAGCCAGTTTTCTTCGGAACAGTTGTTCAATTATGCGGAACATAGTTTCAATCTTAATCAGTATACAGTGAACGAACATACCGGCACCCACATTGATGCACCGTTGCATTTTTCGGCGGATGGGCGATCTGTTGATGAAATTCCGGTTGAAAATCTGGTGGCCCCGCTCTGTGTGATTGACATTGCGGCGCGCGCGGCAGGCGATGCCGACGCACAAGTCACGCCGGACGATGTCAAAGCGTGGATGGCGAGCCATGGCGATATACCGGCCAATGCCTGTGTTGCGATGCATTCCGGTTGGGGCGCCAAAGTTGCCAGTGATGCATTTCGCGGGTTTGATGGCGAAAAGCAGCATTATCCGGGATTTCATGTCGAGGCGACGCAAATGTTGATCGAGGAAACCGGCGCAATGTCTCTCGCGGTGGATACGTTGTCTCTTGATCACGGGATTTCGGGCGATTTTGCAACCCATTATGCATGGCTTCCTTCGGGGCGTTTTGGTATTGAAAACCTTGCCAATCTCGACAAAGTTCCGGCCAATGGGGCGACTCTGATTATCGGTGCCCCGAAACATAAAGGCGGCACCGGTGGCCCGGCCCGCATTATGGCCCTGATTTAAATTAACAATGTTGGCGGGCCTGATCGGGTGCGCCAACATCCACCGATGATAAGGAAACTATATGCCAACCGTTCTTCCTGCTGCCGATCTCGAAAGTAACCCTCGTGTCAAGGCGGTGTTCGATGATATCCGCGCCACACGAAAATCCGATTTCATCAATAATATATGGCGCTATATGGCCTTTGACGAAGATTTGCTTGAGCGCACCTGGGATGAAGTCAAATCCGTAATGGCGACGCCTTCGGAGCTTGACCCATTGACCAAGGAATTGATCTATCTGGCGGTGTCGATTATCAATAATTGTGAATATTGTGTCCATTCCCATTCTGCCGCCGCGCGGGCAAAAGGCATGACAACGGCACAACATGGCGAGGTTCTTAAAATCGTGATGTTGGCGGCGAAAACCAACCATTTGTCCAACGCATTGCAAGTGCCGGTGGACCCCGAATTTATGTTGAAAGAAGACTAATATGCCTCTCGCTATTGCCGCCAAATCACCGGGGGGACCCGATGTTCTGCATGCGCTTGATTTGCCCACGCCGGCCCCGTCATCCGGGGAAGTGGCGTTGCGCCATACCGCCATCGGGGTCAATTTTATTGACACATATTTTCGCAGCGGTCTCTATCCTTGGCCGGTTGAACAGGATTTGGTTCTGGGCAGCGAGGCAGCGGGGGTAATCACCGCGTTGGGACCAGATGTCGCCGGCTTCAAAATCGGGGATCGCGTTGGTTATACGATTCCGAACGGGGCCTATGTGCGCGAACGGGTGATCGAGGCACGGCATTTGGTGGCTTTGCCGACTGACATTGCCGATGAAATCGCGGCTGCGGCCATGCTCAAAGGGTTAACGGCGCATTATTTGCTGCATCGTTCATTTCAGGTGCAAGCCGGACAAACCGTGCTGTTTCATGCGGCCGCTGGCGGGGTTGGGTTGATCGCTGGTCAATGGCTGGCTGCGAAAGGTGTCACGGCAATTGGCACGGCGGGGGGCGCCGAGAAATGCGCCTTGGCTGCGCGACACGGCTATGCCCATGTGATCGACTATACCAGCGAAGGTTTTGCCGCCCGTGTGGCAGATATAACCGGCGGAAAAGGAGTTGATGCGGTTTATGATAGCGTCGGCAAGGACACCTATCCCGGTTCCCTCAAATGTTTGAAAACATTTGGAACCTTGGTGAATTTCGGCCAATCTTCGGGTCCAGCGCTCGATTTTAAATTATCCGATCTTGCGGCGGGATCGTTTACCGTGACGCGACCGGTATTGTTCCACTTTACGGCCGACGCGGATTATCTTAAAACCGCCTCAAGTGATCTGTTTTCCATGATTGAAAATGGCAGTTTGAAAATCAACGTCAACCAACGGTTCGACCTTGAAAACGCGGGCGACGCCCACCGTGCTCTTGAAGGGCGCAAAACCACAGGATCAACTATACTGGCCCCCTAAAGACCCCAAAGTAAGGATTAACAAAATGGCTATTGGTGAAATCATCTGGACCTATTTTAATGGCGTCTGGCATCAAGGCGATCTGCCGGTGATGAATGCGGCGGATCACGGTATGTGGCTTGGCACTCTGGTGTTTGATGGTGCGCGTCAATTCAACGGCGTGGTGCCGGATCTTGCGCCGCATTGCGCCCGTATCAACGATTCTGCCAAAGCAATGGGCATGGACCCGACCTTGACCGCGGATGAAATGGTGGCGCTTACCCGCGAAGGATTGACCAAATTTGATGCGGATGCACCGGTCTATATTCGCCCGATGTATTGGTCAAAAGAAGGCGCCAAGGGGATTATTTCCCCCGATCCATCTTCGACCCAATTTAGCCTCTGTCTTGAGCAAATTCCGATGCCTGCTGTCGACGCGAGCCAAACCCTGTGCCGCACAGAATTTATCCGCCCAATGATAACTATGGCGCCGGTGAACGCCAAGGCAGCCTGCCTTTATCCCAACAATGCGCGCATGATCCGTGCCGCCCAGGCACGCGGGTATGACAATGCAATTGTTGCAGATGCTCTTGGAAACGTTGCAGAATCTGCGACCGCAAATATATTTTTGGTCAAAGACGGCATTGTGCGCACGCCGATTCCGAACGGCACGTTTTTGAACGGGATCACCCGCCAACGGGTGATGAAACTATTGCGGGCAGCGGGACACACCGTTGAAGAAGCCACGTTGAGCTTTGACGATTTTGACGCCGCAGACGAGGTTTTCCTGACGGGTAATGTTTCAAAAATCACGCCAATCGTAAAGGTTGAGGATCGTGAATATCCCATCGGCCCGATCACCAAAGAAGCGCGCACACTTTATTGGGAATGGGCGGGCGCCTGAATTTTGCACCGCCCGCGTTTTTTGGGACGCGGGCGGTGATTTGGCGACTAACACAAGATTTTCTTGCGTGCAGGACCGTAAGCGGCTGAATTAAGGAATCTCTGAACAAAGCCCTGATTTCCGTGCTATAATTCTGGCAGCACTTACGGGAGAATTGGCATTGAAACAGCAGAGTTTTTCGTCACTTGAGCAGGCCTACAAGAAGAAGCGGACCAAGCGCGAGTTTTTT
>JAUZRV010000141.1 GCA_030950105.1 Rhodobacterales bacterium
GAAAAAACTCGCGCTTGGTCCGCTTCTTCTTGTAGGCCTGCTCAAGTGACGAAAAACTCTGCTGTTTCAATGCCAATTCTCCCGTAAGTGCTGCCAGAATTATAGCACGGAAATCAGGGCTTTGTTCAGAGATTCCCTAACATACGATGATATTCCGGCGGAGATTGTGCGGATCATGCGGCGCAGCCTGCTTGATACCATCGGGGTGGCGGCGATTGGCAGCCAGACGGAAATTTCGCGCATTACCAAACGGTTTGCGGCGCGCCATATGCCGTGCGGGGCCGATACGCCTTCTGCACATATGATCTTTGGCGGGCAAGTGACGAGCGCGATGGGCGCGGCCATGGCGGGCGCGTTTAGCATCGATTCCGTCGATGCCCATGATGGCCATAGCGGGGTCAAAGGCCATGCCGGATCGGCAGTTTTGCCGGGGGTTTTGGCAATCGTAGATACGGTGCGTCAACAGGGCGGCGTGGTGTCGGGGCGGGATCTGATTGTGGCACTGACCATTGGATACGAGGTGGCGTATCGCAGCGGTTTGACCCTGCACGCGACCACCGGCGATTATCACACATCCGGCGCATGGACCGCCGTGGGGATTGCGGCGGCAGGGGCGCGATTGGTCGGGTTGTCGGTGGATCAGATGCGCCATGCGGTGGGGATTGCCGAATACCACGGGCCGCGAAGCCAAATGATGCGGTGCATTGATCATCCGACCATGGTGCGCGACGGGGTTGGGTGGGGATCACCGACGGGGGTGGGCGCGGTATTTTTGGCGCAAGACGGGTTTACCGGCGCGCCTGCGATCACCATTGAAGGCGACGAGGCGGCGGCGTTTTGGGATGATCTGGGTGATCGGTGGGAGATCGAGAACACGCACTATAAGGCCTATCCAGTGTGCCGTTGGGCGCATCCGGCGATTGATGCGGTGGCCGATTTGATGCGCGACCACGGGTTGGTGTCGGGCGATATTGAGCGCGCGCGGATATTGACGTTTCACTATGCGACGCGGCTGGCGGGTCACGCGCCGGCGTCACTGGATGAGTTGACCTATGCGCTCGCGTATCCGTTTGCGATCATGGCGGTGCGGGGGCGGATTGGCGTGGCGGAATTGCAGCGGGACGTGTTGCAAGACGCCGAGATTTTGCGGATTTCCAAGGCGACCTTGATCGAGGAAAGCGCGCATTATACCGAGATTTCGGTGGGGAAACGCTGGGCGGATGTGACGTTGTATTTGACCGACGGGCGCGAGGTGCAATCACGGCCCTATACGCCGCGCGGTGATCCGGATGATCCGCTGTCGGACGCAGAGATCAGCGCGAAGTTTCACCTGTTTGCCGATGATGTGTTGGGGCGCTCGCGCGCCGATGCGATTGAGGGGCTGGTGGCGGCGGTTGACGGCGACGGGTTTGATCTGGGGGATTTGTTGGGGGCTATTTATCCGGTGCCTTGAATGTTGTGACGTTCCATAGCATCATTTGGGGGAGGTGTGAGGGAGATTTGAATGAGTGAAGCGTTGAAAGACCGGAACAGTAATCCGTGGTATGTGCTGGCGACAATTTATGGGGAGCAGGCAGAGGATGCGACCATATTCGAATTCAACAGGGAATTGGCGGTGGAAAACCGGCGCGCGTGGAACGGTTGGATGTGTGCGGGGTTAACGAGGGATGCATTGGCCGATCGTGCGCGGAAAACCGAGCAAGAGGTGACGGAACTAACCTCAGAGGCTGATTCAATACTTTATGATTGATGTCAGTGCTTTGCGATCCTCCTTGTGAGAGTTCGAATGTGGGCGATGAGTATCCATGCCTTTGAACTCTCGATTGATTTCTCCCAATCTTTGGCCAATCTGCGGCAACG
>JAUZRV010000142.1 GCA_030950105.1 Rhodobacterales bacterium
ATTCCCCTGGCTGTATGAGCGGGGTAACTGTAGTCTCTGTCATGGCGTATCTTTCCTTTCCTGGAAATATTGGATGCATGAATCACATCCATGATACGCCACCTGAAAATTATGCCATCACCAAGATTCGCGGTTAACTCATTGGGGGGGATTGTTGGCCGACCCTGCGATGATTTTGGCACAGGCATTGGCGGTGATAACGGACGCGCGCGGGCAGATCAAAGTGCCGGAATGGCGGCCAAATTCCTTGACCGATACGGTGCGCACGGCGTTGCGGGATTTGCCGGTGGCGGGTGGAGACGGACCTGCGATTGATGCCGATTGGGGCGAGGCGGATTTGACGCTTGCCGAGCGGGTGTATGGGTGGAATTCATTTGCGGTGCTGGCGATGAAAAGCGGGGTGCCGGAGGCGCCGGTCAATGCGATTTCGGGCCATGCGCGCGCCACCTGCCAATTGCGGTTCGTGGTCGGCACAGAGGTTGGCGATATCATACCGGCATTGCGGCGGCATTTGGCGAAACACGGGTTTGAACACGTTGAGGTGATCGACAGCGGCGAGGTCGAATTTGCGGCGACGCGGCTTGACCCGGATCATCCGTGGGTGCGGTTTGTGGCGGCATCATTGACGCGCACGGCGGGGAAACCGCCGCATATATTGCCCAATTTGGCCGGATCGCTGCCCAATGATTGTTTCAGCGATATTTTGGGCCTGCCGACGATCTGGGTGCCACATTCGTATCGCGGATGTTCGCAACACGCACCGGACGAACATGTTTTGAAATCCGTTTGTCTGGATGGATTGCAGTTGATGGCGGGGGTGTTTTGGGATGTCGGGGCGGGCGGCACGCCCTAATCTCTGGGTCCCAATGCGGCGGTGGCCTCGATTTCAACCAATGCCTCGTCTTCGATCAATCCGGCGACGACAAGCATCGACATGGCGGGGAAATGACGGCCTAATACCTCGCGATAGACCGCGCCGATTTCTTTTTGGCGGGCGGCGTATTCTTTTTTGTCGATGACGAACCACGTCAGGCGGGTGATATCGGACACCTCGCCACCGGCGGCATGGACCACGGCGACGATGTTTTCGAGCGCCTGTTTCATCTGTCCGATAAAATCATGGGTTTCAAAGACTTGTTGTGCGTTCCAGCCGATTTGGCCACCGATAAACAGCAGGCCATCATCGGTCAGCATACCATTGGCATAGCCTTTGGCGTCCATCCATCCTGCGGGTTGTATGATTGTATGGGTCATTATTGGATCCTCAGGATTGGGCGGTTTGTTTGAGTAAATACCGCTGGATTTTACCGGTAGCGGTTTTGGGCAGGCCATCTGTGAACACCACGGAACGGGGGTATTTATAGGGGGCTATGGTGGCCTTTACGTGGTCTTGCAACAGTTTTGCCATTTCGAGCGATGCGGTGCCGGAAGACAGCACAACGTGCGCCTGAACGATGGTGCCACGGTCCGCGTCGGGGGCGGCGACAACCGCACATTCGGCAACATTTTCGTGGGAAAGTAGCGCGGCTTCGACCTCTGGACCGGCGATGTTATAACCCGACGAGATGATCATATCGTCGTTGCGAGCGGCGAAATACAGATAGCTATCGGCGTCCATGGAAAAGCTGTCGCCGGTGATGTTCCAGCCGTCAACGACATAGGTAGATTGGCGCGCGTCGTTCAGATAACGGCACCCCGTTGGCCCACGCACGGCGAGGCGACCAACGGTGCCATGGGGCACTGTGGCACCGTGGCTGTCGATGATTTTCGCCTCATATCCCTTGATCACACGGCCGGTGCAGGCGGGGCGGCTGTCTTGTAAGCGGTTGGAAATGAAGATGTGCAGCATTTCGGTGGCCCCGATGCCATCAAGCATGGGTTTGCCGGTTTTTTCCTGCCAGTCGTCATAAACCACGGCGGGCAGGGTTTCGGCGGCGGACACGGCGCAGCGCAACGATGAGAGGTCCGCACCCTTATCCATCGCCGACAACATGAACCGATACGCAGTAGGCGCGGTAAAACAGATGGTGGCGCGGTATTTTTCAATCATCTCGATAAGATTGGGCGGTGCGGCGTTTTCCAACAAAGTGGCGGCGGCCCCGAACCGCAGCGGGAAGATCGCAAGCCCCCCAAGACCAAAGGTAAAGGCAAGCGGTGGAGAACCGATGAAAACATCGTCAGGGGTGACTTTGAGAACCTCGCGAGCATAGCCATCGGCAATGGTCAGAAGGTCACGGTGGAAATGCATCGTTGCCTTTGGATCGCCCGTGGTGCCGGAGGTAAAGCCAAGCAGGGCGACATCATCGCGACCAGTGCGCACTGCGTCAAACCGCACGGATTTTTCGAGCGCCAACCGATCAAGTTCGGCGTCATGGTTCAAGGTGCCATCAAAGCCCGCAACGCTTTTGAGGAACCGGCTGTCTTTGGCGCAAGCGGTGATTTCATCCATCAAACGGGTATCACAAAGGGCATGGGTGATTTCCGCCTTGTCGACGATTTTCGACAATTCACCGGCGCGCAGCATCGGCATGGTGTTGACCACCACCGCGCCTGCCTTGGTTGCGGCCAACCAGCAGGCGACCATGGCCGGATTATTGGCCGAGCGGATCAATACCCGATTGCCCGGTTTCACCCCGAGATCTTCAACCAAAACATGGGCCAAACGGTTAGTCCAGTCGGCGAGTTCCTTGTAGGTGCGCCGACGGCCATTGCCGATAAGGGCGGTGTGATCGCCATAGCCCTTGGCAACCATGGCATCGGTCAATTCGACCGCGACATTGAAATAGGCGGGGTAATCAAACCGATCCAGCAAGAAATCCGGCTGCGCATTGTCGGGTGGCAGATTATCGCGGGTGAATGTATCGGTATGTGCGGATGGTCCTAGCATGTTATCCCTCTAGATGTGCGGCCATGGTTTGACGTGCGATGATGACGCGTTGCACGTCGGATGCGCCTTCGTATATGCGCAAAGCTCTTATCTCCCGGTAAAGTTTTTCGACGGTTTCGCCGGAACGCACACCATCGCCCCCATGCAATTGCACGGCGCGGTCGATGACTTTTTGCGCCTGATCGGTGGAAAATAGTTTGGCCATTGCCGCCTCGCGGGTGATGCGGGGGGCGCCGGTATCTTTGACCCATGCGGCGCGGTAAACCAACAGGGCGGCGGCGTCGATATCTACGGCCATGTCGGATATGTGGCCTTGAACCATTTGGAGATCAAACAAGGGCGCGCCTTGAACGTGGCGTTCTGATACGCGGATTAACGCCTCGTCCAACGCGCGTCTGGCAAAACCAAGTGCTGCGGCGGCAACGGTGGAGCGAAACACATCCAGAACCGACATGGCGATTTTGAAACCGCTGTTTTGCGCGCCGATCATGGCCGAGGCGGGAATGCGGCAATCGGTGAAATCAAGCGTAGCAAGAGGGTGCGGCGCGATGGTGTGTTGACGTTCCGCGATGGTAAGGCCGGGGGTATCGGCAGGCACAATAAAGGCGGACAGGCCACGCGCGCCGGTGTCGTCGGTGCGCGCGAACACCGTGTAAACATCGGCAATGCCACCGTTGGAAATCCACGTTTTCTGGCCGTTTAAAACGTAATCATCACCGTCTGGTGTGGCCGTCATGGTGGAATTGGCCACGTCCGATCCCGATTGCGGTTCGGTCAGGGCAAAGGCGGAAATCGCGTCGCCCTTGCGGATTTTGGGCAACCACGCACGTTTTTGGGCATCGGTGCCGAAAAGCGAGATCGCGCCGGTGCCAAGGCCCTGCATCGCAAACGAGAAATCAGCAAGACCATCGTGGCGCGCCAATGTTTCGCGGATCAGGCAAAGCGTGCGCACATCAAGTGGCGCGTCGCTATCGGCATCAACTGTGGCATGGGTGAGCCAACCACCGTTACCAAGGTCCGCGACCAGTTTTTGACAGGCGGCATCGGCATTATGATGGTCGATGTCGCGCAGGTTCTGCGCGGCCCATGCGTCGAGATCATTGGCGAGTTGCTTGTGTTTGGCATCAAAGAACGGCCAGTCGAGGAAGGATTTATCTGACATGGTTTAATTGCCCTCGAATACGGGTTTTTCTTTGGCAACGAACGCCTCGTAGGCACGGGTGAAATCGGCGGTTTGCATGCAGATGGCCTGGGTCTGGGCCTCGGCTTCGATGGCCTGATCTATCGACATGGACCATTCTTGCACCAACATGGTTTTGGTCATCATATGGGCGAAATTCGGCCCCTGCGCGATGCGGTTTGCCAATTTGAGGGCCTCGGCCTCAAGCGTGTCGGCGAAGACGACGGAGTTGTAAAACCCCCAGAGTTCGCCTTCGTCGGCAGACATGGAGCGGCCCGTATACAAGAGTTCGGCGGCGCGGGTCTGGCCGATGATACGGGGCAGGATCGCACATGCGCCCATATCGCAACCGGCAAGACCGACGCGGGTGAACAGAAACGCAGTTTTGGCCTCGGGGGTGGCGATACGCAGGTCGGATGCCATGGCGATAATCGCCCCTGCGCCGACGCAAACGCCATCAACGGCGGCAATCACCGGCTTGCCACACCCGATGATGGCGCGCACCAGATCGCCGGTCATACGGGTGAAATTGAGCAGCTCTTTCATGTTCATTTTGGTGAGCGGTGCGATGATGTCATGCACATCGCCACCCGACGAAAAATTGCCGCCGTTGGAGGCGAATATCACCACATTGACGTCATCGACATAGGTGAGGTCGCGAAACCAGTCGCGCAATTCGGCGTAAGATTCAAAGGTCAGCGGGTTTTTTCGATCAGGGCGGTCAAGGGCGACGGTGGCGATGCCATCGGTCACGGAACAGCGGAAATGTTTGGTATCGGTTTTGGCGGTTGTCATGATTTATGTCTCGTCAGTTGCGGGGGCGGCGGTATCAAGATGCGCGCAAAGCGCGGCGGCGGTGTCGGCATCAAACCCCGACAGCAGGTCATTGATCCAACCTTCGTGGGCGGCGGCCTGAACCGCGAATTCATCACTGCCCTTTTTGGTGAGACGCGCGAGGTGGGCGCGCCGGTCACCGGCAACGGGAACGCGGATGGCAAGGCCGTCCTGAACCAGACGGTCAACGATGCCGGTGACGTTGCCGTTCGACACCTTGAGAACGCCGGAAAGCGCGCTCATCTTGAGGCCTTTGTCGTAGCGCGACAGGGCCGACATCACATCGAACCGCGGCAGTGTGGTGGCAAATTGCGTGCGCAGATTTTCGCGGATCACGCTTTCGATGCTGCGCGATGCCTTGAGCAGGCGCAACCATAGGCGCAGGCGGATTTTGGCGTCCGGTTCCGACTGGTTTATGCTATCGGTCTGGTTCAAATTTCGCCCCCCGAGATCGACAATGTGTGACCATTGACCGATTTTGCCGCGTCCGACGCGAGCCAAAGCGTGGCGCTGGCGACTTCGCTGGATTGGATAAAGCGGTCTTGGGGGTTGCCGGCGCGCAGGGCCTTGGCGGCCTCGTCGGCAGACAGGCCGGTTTTGGCCACGATGTTGTCGATGGATTGGGTGAGGATCGGGGTTTCAACGAAGCTCGGGCAGACGGCATTGACGGTGATGCCGGTTTTGGCAAGTTCAACCGCAAGCGCGCGGGTGAGGCCGACAACCCCGTGTTTGGCGGCGCAATATCCCGACATATACATCCCCCCCTTGAGGCCCGCGACCGAGGCGATGGCGATCATGCGGCCCTCGCGGGCGGTTTTCATGTCAGGTAGGCAGGCCTTCCAGAGATTGAACACGCCCTTGAGATTGACGTTGAGCATGGTATCGAAATCGTCAAGCTCCATTACCGAAAACGGGGTGCTGATGGCGGCACCGGCGTTGGCCACGGCGACATTGACAGGACCAAAACGGGCGCGCGCGGTGGCAAGGGCATCGCTGATGTTCTCTGGGTTGGTGACATCGCAAGTGACGGGAAATGCGCCGGTGGATTTGGCGATATCGGCCAATGCATCGCCGCGCCGCCCCATGATGGTGACCGAGCCGCCTGCGGCCATGAATTGTTCGGCGATTGCGGCGCCAATACCCGACCCGCCGCCGGTGACGACGATGTGTTTTCCTGTGTAATCCATGGTTTAAACCCTCACAATCATTGTTTCTGCTTGTTCATCGGCACGATCCGCCAAGCGCCATGCCTGGTCACGGCCCGTAAGATAGGGCAGCGGCCAATCCATGTGGCGATCCCCGATTTTGGTGGCCTCGTGCAAGGTCCAGTATGGATCAGCGAGGTGTGGGCGCGCAAGGCAGACCAGATCGGCACGGCCCGCCAGCAGGATGGAATTGACGTGATCGGCCTCGGTGATGTTGCCGACGGCCATGGTGGCAATGCCGACTTCGTTGCGGATCTGGTCGGAAATCGGGGTTTGATACATGCGGCCATAAACGGGGTGCGCCTGTGTCGAGGTTTGGCCGGAGGAGACATCGATTATATCAACACCCGCGGCTTTGAACAGGCGTGCGATTTCGGTGGCTTCGTCGGGTGTGATGCCGTTTTCACCGACCCAGTCATTGCCGGAAATCCGCACCGACATGGGTTTTTTATCGGGCCAAACCGCGCGCATGGCGGTGAAAACTTCGAGCGGATAGCGCATCCGGTTTTCAAGGGAGCCGCCGTATTCATCCGTGCGGGTGTTGGACATCGGCGAGATGAACGACGAGATCAGATAACCGTGGGCGGCGTGCAATTCAACCATGTCGAAACCGGCGCGATCGGCCATTTGGGTGGCGGATACGAATTGGTCGCGGATGGTGTCCATTTCCGAGCGGGTGATTCCGCGCGGGGGGGCGTTATTATCGGACCACGGAATGGCCGAGGCCGAAACTGTTTCCCAATTGCCGGATTTTAGCGGGGCATCCATGGTTTCCCAGCCAAGCTGGGTCGATCCTTTGCGCCCTGAATGGCCGATCTGACAGCAAATTTTGGCGCTGGTTTCGCCGTGCGCGAAATCGACAATGCGTTTCCATGCGGATTCGTGTTCGGGGGCGTATAGGCCGGGGCAACCGGTGGTGATACGCGCCTCCGCGGAAACGCAGGTCATTTCGGTATAGACCAGTGCAGCGCCACCTTTGGCGCGCTCGCCGTAATGGACCAGATGCCAATCGGTGGGGGTGCCGTTCTCCGCCTTGTATTGGGCCATTGGGGATACGACGATGCGGTTGTTGAGGGTCATATCGCGCAGTTTGAACGGGGCAAACATCGGGGCGCGTGTCGGGGCATCGGCGGCAACGCCGGCTTTTGTCTGGAACCATTTTTCGGCGGTTTCGACCCAATCGGGGTCGCGCAGGCGCAGGTTTTCGTGGCTAATGCGTTGGCTGCGGGTGAGGACGGAATAATTGAACTGCACAGGGTCGAAATCAAGGTAACGTTCGGCGTTTTCGAACCATTCCAACGAATTGCGCGCGGCGGACTGCAGGCGCAGCACCTCTAAACGGCGCTCATCCTGGTAGCGTTTAAAGGCGGTTACCATGTCAGGTTCGGAATGGAGATAATCGGCCAGGGCAATGGCGGAATCAAACGCGAGGCGCGAACCGGACCCGATAGAAAAATGGCCCGTGGCGGCGGCGTCGCCCATCAGAACGACATTTTCGTGATACCATGTTTCGCAAATGACCCGCGGGAAATTCATCCACACAGCAGAGCCGCGCAGGTGGGCGGCATTGGACATCAATTCATGGCCGCCAAGATGCGCGGCAAAGATGTTTTCGCAGGTTTTGACGGTGTCTTCTTTGGTCATGTCTTCAAATCCCCACGCGTCCCATGTGGATTGCAGACATTCGACGATCAAGGTGGCGGTGTTTTCGTCAAATTGGTAAATATGTGCCCAGACCCAGCCGTGTTCGGTTTCTTCAAAGATGAAGGTGAAGGCGTCGTTGAATTTTTGATGGGTACCAAGCCAGACAAATTTGCAAAGCCGTGTATCAATGTCGGGTTTGAAATGGTCGGCATATTCGTTGCGCACCAACGAATTGATGCCGTCTGAGGCGACCACAAGGTCATAATTCTTGCGGTATTCCTCGGCTGATTTGAAGCGGGTTTCAAACACCATATTGACGCCAAGTTCGTGGGCGCGGGCTTGCAGAAGGATCAACATTTGTTTGCGCCCGACACCGGCGAAACCGTGGCCGCCCGACACTGTGCGTTCGCCTTTGTGGACCACGGCGATGTCATCCCAATAGATGAAATGGTCGCGGATCGCATCGGTGGATTGCGGATCGTTTTCCTGCATATTGCCAAGGGCATCGTCGGATAGAACCACACCCCAGCCAAAGGTATCATTGGCGCGGTTTTGTTCGAGAACTGTAATGTCGTGATCGGGGTCGCGCAGTTTCATCGAGATGGCAAAGTAGAGACCGGCAGGCCCGCCGCCTAGGCATAGGATACGCATGAATGTGGTCCTTATCGTGGGATGTTTAAGGGTTAGGTTACAGGAGGGGAGATATATTTCAAGTATAAAATATATTAGGTTGAAGTAAATTGTGGCAAACCGCTGCCGCCCGAAATGCGATGGCTTGCGTGACCGGCCCAGAGCTTGCAGTATGCCGGCAAGTATTTTGAAAGGATAAAGTTATGAAATTATTTGCGGTTTTATTGGCAGTTTTGCCGACGTTTACCTTTGCCGAGGAAATTGTTCTGGCGGGAAAAGTGACCGATGTGATTTTATATCCCCAAGGTGCGACGGTGACACGCAACATCCCGTTTCAAGCAGCGGCAGGGACGCATACATTGGTGATTACCGGAATTCCCGCCGATAGTTCCGAAGAAAACCTGCGGGTGACGGTTTCGGGCGCAACCATGGGTATCGTGACCGAACGGCAGAATTTTGTGCCGCCACGCGATGATGCGACCAATGCCGAACTTGAGGCCGCACGTGCGGTTGTCACGGCTATCGAGGGCGATATTCGCAAGATGCGCGACGAGATCAAGGCGATTGGGTTGCAGAACGAAGCGGTCGCGGCGCGGATCACGTTTTTGCGCCAGATCGGCGAGGGCGATAAGTTGGCCAATACCGACCTTGAGGTGCTGCGAGATATTTCGCGGATGATCGGGGCGGAAACATTGGCCGCGCGCGAAGACGGACACAAAGCCGAAATAGCGGCGCGGGTTTTGGAAGATGCGCTTGCGCTGCGGCAAGAGGATCTTGAAACGGCGCAAAAACAGGTGGCGGCCCTGGTGCCTGAAGATCACGACTTTGCCTATATGGCGATTGAGGTGTCATCGGACGAGGCGATAAATGGTGCGGTGCAGATCAGCAGCTTTACGCGGGATGCGGAATGGGGACCGACGTATGATATGCGGTTAAACACCGATGCGCCCGCGACACTGGTGATTGATCGTGCGGCGCGGGTTTGGCAGGGCACCGGAGAGAATTGGCAGGGGGTCAATCTCGAGCTATCGACGTTGCGGCCCAGCGGGCAACTCAAGCCGAGCTATGTCTATGCGCAACGCCGCCGCATCGAAAAACCGGCCCCGCCAGAACCATCGCCAATGGTCCGCAGTATGGCAGAATCATCAATCTTAGGGCCGATCGTTTTTACGGAAGAACCGAGTGTGATGAGCATGGATTTTGACGGGCTTAGTGTCACTTATGGATATCCAATCGCGATTGATATTGCGTCGCGTGCGGATGAACTGCGTATTGATCTTGGGCGTTTGGAAACCGGCGCAACGCTGCATGCCAGAGCGATTCCCCGAAATGACGAGACCGGTTTTTTGATGGCCGAATTCACCAATGATATGGGCGAACTTATCCTGCCTTCGGGGGAAAGCGCGTTTTTTCTGGATGGCAGGTTTGTCGGCAATCAGGAGATCGACGGGGTGATCGCGACGGGGGCAGAGGCGACACTATCATTCGGGCCGATTGAGGGGCTGCGTTTGACCCGCAAGGTGGTGGATCGCAACGAAGGCGATACCGGATTTGTCAGTCGGGTGAACGAAAGGGTCGAACTTGCCGAAATCGGGGTTGAAAACCTGACGGGCCGGGCGTGGGATGTGCGTCTGTTGGATCGGGTACCGTATTCGGAACAGGAAGATCTGGTGATCACTTGGCGCAGCAAACCGATGCCAAACGCGGCCAATGTTGAGGGCCGTCGCGGAATTTTGCAGTGGGATTTCACGCTGGCCCCGCAAGAGCGCAAGGATATTACCCTGTCACACCGGATTGAATGGCCGAGTGGCATGGAGTTGCGTTAAAGGGTTTCGCGTTCAACAGGTGAACCAAATTGAACGCGAAGTGCTTTAAACCGGAACAAATTCATTTTGTTCAGGCAAGAAGTGCTCAACTCCGCCAGCGCCGATGTCGTTCCACAGGCCATGCAGGGTCAGGTCGCCACTTTCCACAGCGGCGGCGACAAACGGGAAGGTCATCAGGTTTTCCAACGATACCATAACCGCCTGTTTTTCAAGGGCGGTGCGTTGCTCGGTCGCGTCCTCGATATCTTTTATCCGCTCATACCCAGGGCGCAGGATGTCCATCCAGCGGCCAACAAAGCTGTTCTTTTTTTCCAGTTCCGGCGCATGGCCCGAACACATATCAAGACAGCCCTGCACACCCCCACAATTGGAATGGCCCATGACGATCACATGCGCCACCTTGAGGGATGTAACGGCGAATTCCACCGCCGCCGAGGTGCCGTGATGCGCACCATCGGTCACATATTCAGGCACCAGATTGGCGATATTGCGGTGGATGAAAAATTCACCCTGATCAGCCCCGAAAATCGAGGTCACATGCACACGGCTATCACAGCAGGAAATCACCATAGCGCGCGGATGTTGCCCGCCTTCGGCCAACAAGCGATAGAGCGACCTGTTTTCCACATATGTGGTAGCCTTCCAGCCGTGGTAACGCTTGACTAAATATTTCGGCAGTGGTTGCGCATGTTGCATCAGTTTTCCCTAACCTATCAAAATTGAACCAACGATAGACAGTATTCGAGGATAATTCGAGGGAAAACGGAACGCCATATCAACCTTTTGGGAACTTTTTGGGCGCAATTATTGTTTCATACCGTGGGGGTATTCACAAAGAGGGTGAGAGAGTGGAACAAATTATCACACTGGCGCAAAACGAGACTGTGCGCCTTGATCCGGATCGGTTGGGCGAACTTTATGCGCAACTGGGCGAAGCAGGGGCCGAAGATGTCGTTTGTCGCGCAATGGAGGAGTTGGCGGTGCGATTATCGCACTCCGAACGTCTTTTTCGGCAAGGTGACATGGAGGATTTGCGTAAATCTGCGCGATCTCTGGTTGCCATCTCCGAACAAATTGGCATGCATTCGGTGGCGCGGGTTGCCCGAGATGTGACCTATTGCATAGATGACAATGATCCGGTGGCATTGGCAGCGACATTGTCGCGGTTGCTGCGTCTTGGTGAGCGGTCATTGACGGCCATCTGGGATATGCAGGATTTGTCGATTTAAAACGACTTTGACGGGCAAGAAATACGGCTCTTTTCGGATGATGTTCGGCGGGTTAGGTTGATCCTGACAATAATCGCAGGAAAGCCCCGAAATGGTCCATGAATTTGCCCCGAATAATGATCTGGCGACAAAGTTGCATGTCATCGAAAGTGATGCACTGGAAGATTGGTGCAAGGCGCAAAGCGCCAGCACGCAACGCTGGATAGAAACCTCTGGATTTACCGCCAATCTGGGCAGTGCGCTGATCGTGCCCGATGTTGATGGCGGTGTAGTGATGGCGCTGGCGGGATATGGAACAGCGGCAAAACGTGCCCGGGGCCGATTTCATTTGGCAACGGTGGCAGCCAAGTTGCCCGCAGGCGATTACCGCCTTGTGAGCGACCTTTCTCAGGATGTATTGAATGAGGAGGCGCTGGGCTGGTTGCTCGGGGCCTATCGGTTTGACCGCTATCACGAAAAACCAGCGGCCGGCGCGCGTTTGATTGCCCCCGAGGGCATGGATGCCGCGCGATTGCAGGTGATTGCCGCGGGCGAATGTCTTACCCGGGATCTGATTAATACGCCGACCAATGACATGGGACCGGCGGAACTTGAGGCAGCTTGTGTTGATCTTGCCGGGCGGCACAAATCGCGCGGCGGGGCGCAGGTCGAGGTGATTCGCGGCGCGGCATTACTGGAACAGAATTTCCCGATGATCCATGCGGTGGGCCGCGCCAGTGCGCAGGCACCGCGGTTGATTGACATGCGTTGGGGCGATCGTGGGCCAACTGTGACGTTGGTCGGTAAGGGGGTTTGTTTTGACACCGGCGGGTTGAACATCAAACCGGGCGCGTCGATGGGCCTTATGAAAAAGGACATGGGCGGCGCGGCGGCGGTATTGGGATTGGCGCATATGATTATGGCGCTCGATATCGGGGTGCGGTTGCGGGTGCTGATTCCGGCGGTGGAAAATTCGATTTCCGCCGATGCGTTTCGGCCCGGTGATATTTTGACCTCGCGGTTGGGCCTGAGTGTCGAGATTAACAATACCGATGCCGAGGGGCGGTTGGTTTTGGCCGATGCGCTTGCGTTCGGGGCCGAGGAAACGCCTGATTTGATGGTGTCGATGGCGACCCTGACCGGCGCGGCGCGGGTGGCCTTGGGGGCAGATATCGCACCGTTTTTTACAGTAGATACGCAGATGGCGAACCAACTGTCACAGGCGAGCGCGCGCGTGCGTGATCCTTTGTGGCAAATGCCGTTCTGGGAACCATACGAGACACAAATAGAACCGGGCATTGCCGATCTGGACAATGCGCCTAAGGGCGGGTTTGCGGGCTGCATTACGGCGGCTTTGTTTTTGCGGCGTTTCGCGCAGGGTGCACAGCGTTATGCCCATTTCGACATTTACGGCCATCAGCCGACGGCGGCCCCTGCGCGGCCCAAAGGCGGAGTGGGGCAAGGTGCGCGGGCGCTTCTGGAAGCGCTGCCGGAAACTCTTGGGCTGGAAGATGGATAAGCGCCTTACACCGGCAAACGGGCGGGTGGCGGCCGCCTATCTTGAGGGGCACGTCACAGCAGCGCAATTTGTGACGGGGGCGGCGCGACAGATAACTGTGCCTGTTGCCGATCTCTTGCGCGCGCCGGACGGCAATCGGGAGCGACAGTTGATATGGGGGGATAGGGTTTCAGTGTTTGAAATAAACGCTGGATGGGCCTTTGTGCAGTCGGAAAAAGACGGGTTTGTCGGGTATTTGCCCGGTGATACGTTGGGCGATATCGACGAAGCGACGCATTGGATCAGCGCACCCGCAACCCACGTCTATTCAGAACCGTCGATGAAATCCCGCGATATTGCCACGCTGAGTTTTGGTGCGCGATTGCGGGGCCTCGGCGAGGGCGAGAGGTTTCTCGAGACAGCGCAGGGGTTTGTCCCGCTGCAACATGTCTGGCCGATAACACGATTGTTTACCG
>JAUZRV010000143.1 GCA_030950105.1 Rhodobacterales bacterium
CCGTTGCCGCAGATTGGCCAAAGATTGGGAGAAATCAATCGAGAGTTCAAAGGCATGGATACTCATCGCCCACATTCGAACTCTCACAAGGAGGATCGCAAAGCACTGACATCAATCATAAAGTATTGAATCAGCCTCTTAATGGCATGCGGGCGATAAAATGCGCTTACCAAGAGGCGCATTATGGTTTTTAGTATCTCCGCCAATGATGGCGAATTTTCCCTTTCCACGGGGGGGAATGTCAATTCCGGCGTTGGAACATCGGGTTTTGACGGTGCTCCGGCTGACAGCGTAAATCTGGTGATTACAACGGTTGAAGGGGATAATGATCCGCGTCTATTTGAAGTGGGAGATGCCTATGATTTGTCGTGGGGAAACGACCCCGGTGGATTCAGTATTGATAATGCGGTGGTTATTCGTTCGGATTCAACACCGACCGGCGTAGGGGGCGGCATAGTCTTTGAAGGGCTGGATGCCAGCGGCGCGCTGGTCCAAGTCATCTGGACGCCGGATTTTGACCTAACCGGTTGGTATGCGGATGCCACGGCGGGCGGAGGCACCGCAGGTTTTTATACATCCGACCAAGATCCAAATTATACGCACACCTATGTTTGTTTTGCCGCTGATACCTGTATCGCCACCCCAAATGGCCCGATGCGGGCGCGTGACATCGCGGCCGGTGACCGGATCAATACCCGCGATCATGGCGCCAAACGTGTTCTTTGGGTCGGAAATCGCCGGGCGCGTGGTATTGGGCGTAACGCGCCGGTTTATTTTGCGGCAGGTAGTATCGGGAACCGAAAACCTCTGCGGTTGTCACAACAACATCGGGTGTTGTTGCGCTCGCCGTTGGCCGAACTGTATTTTGGAACGAAAGAGGTTCTTGTTCCGGCGAAATCCTTGATTAACGGGCGCAATATCTATCTGCGGCCCTGTGCCGATATCAACTATGTGCATTTGCTTTTCAAGGAGCACCATATCCTGTCGGAAAATGGTGTGCCGTGCGAGAGCCTACTGTTGGGAAATGTTGCGGCGGATCTGGTTCGTGCGAGTGAACTTGATGTGCCTGCCGGTTTGGCTGTTGAAATCCGCCAGCAAAAAGCCGCAAGGCCAATTTTGACGATGCAGGAAGCCCGCCTTGTTGCCGGCACGATAGGCATTGCCCTAACGCCGGAGCCGGCAATGGCAACGGTGTGATTTCCATTGCCTCTGGCGGTAGTAAAGGTAAGCTGCGCAAAACGGGCAGGGGCGGTATATGGCTTGGGATTATATTATTGTTGGCGCGGGCAGTGCCGGTTGTGTGGTGGCGCGCCGTTTGAGTGATGCGGGCCATAAGGTGCTACTGCTTGAGGCCGGTGGCCGCGACAATTATCACTGGATCCACATTCCGATGGGGTATCTTTATTGCATCGGCAATCCACGCACCGACTGGATGTTTAAAACTGCGAAAACCGAAGGCTTGAATGGGCGCTCGCTTATCTATCCTCGGGGTAAGGTTCTTGGCGGGTGCAGCTCGATCAACGGGATGCTTTATCTGCGCGGGCAGGCCGCGGATTATGATGGCTGGCGACAACAGGGCAATGCCGGTTGGGGGTGGGACGATGTGCTGCCCTATTTCAAGAAATCCGAGGATTATGTAGACGGGGCATCGGATATGCACGGCGCGGGCGGCGAATGGCGCGTCGAAAACCAGCGTCTGCATTGGGATGTTCTCGATCATTGGCGCGATGCAGCGATGGCGGCGGGCCTGCCGGAAACCAGCGATTTCAACACCGGCAATAACGAAGGCGTCGGGTATTTTCGGGTCAATCAGCGCGGCGGCTGGCGGATCAACACCGCGCGCGCGTTTTTGTCTGCACGTGATGGGCGGAATCTCAAGGTCGAAACACAGGCCCATACGCGGCGAATTCTGATTGAGAACGGGCGCGCTGTCGGGGTGGAGTATGATCAAGGTGGCGAGGTGAAAACCGCGCGGGCGGCGGGCGAGGTTATCCTGTCGGCAGGCGCAATTGGCAGTCCGCAAATTCTGCAACTTTCGGGACTTGGGCCGCAAGAGATATTGCGCGGGTTTGGCATTGACGTGGTGCAGGATGTGGCGGCCATCGGCAGCAATCTACAGGACCATTTGCAATTGCGATGTTCGTGGCGCCTCTCTGATGCCAAGACGCTGAACACAATGGCGAATTCCATTTTCGGAAAGGCAAAAATTGGACTGGAATACGCGTTAAAGCGCAGTGGGCCGATGTCGATGGCCCCCTCGCAACTGGGTGCATTTTCCAAATCACGCCCCGATCTTGCGACGCCCGATCTCGAATATCATGTTCAGCCGCTGTCGCTTGAGGCGTTTGGCCAGCCGTTGCATGATTTCCCTGCAATCACTGCGAGCGTGTGCAATCTACGCCCCGAAAGTCGCGGCCATGTGCGCATCACCTGTGCCGATCCCCATGTCATGCCCGAGATTGCCCCGAATTACCTAAGCACCGAGGGCGATCGTGCGGTGGCGCGAGCGGCCATTCGACAGGCCCGCAACATCATGGGCCAAGACCCGATGAAGCGGTATGCGCCGGTGGAAATGATGCCGGGCGCGGGTATTGTTAGTGATACCGAGCTGACCCATGCAGCGGGCGATATCGGCACAACGATCTTTCATCCGGTGAGCACGGTGCGGATGGGAAAGGACGCGCAGGCCCCCGTTGATGCGAAGCTGCGGTTGCGCGCGATAGCGGGGCTTCGGGTGGTGGATGCGTCAATTATGCCCACGATTACGTCGGGCAATACCAATGCCCCGACAATCATGATTGCCGAAAAGGCCAGTGATATGATATTGGCGGCAGCAAAACAATAAGAACGACCCAAACCACAACGGGTATAAAGGACATTCGAGTGATACATATTGCGATCCCCTATTTCTCCGGGACCGGGCATGCAAAGCGGTTGGCCGAATTGGTAAGTCAAGGTGTGACGCGCGGCGGTGCGACGGCGACGCTCATTGATGTTGCGACAATTCAACCGGCAGATTGGGACGTTCTGGCGGGTGTCGATGCGGTCATTTTTGGGGCGCCGACCCATATGGGCAGTGTCGCAGGCGCGTTCAAAAAATTCATGGATGATAGCAGCGATATCTGGTTTGACCGCCGTTGGGCCAATAAATTGGCGGGCGGGTTTACCACCGGCGTTTCACATGGCGGGGATAAATTGAACAGCCTTTCACAGCTATGTCTATTTGCGGCGCAACACGGGATGATCTGGGTGGGTCAGGACGAAATTGGCGCGCCGGTGATCAAAGAAAATGTTGGCATCAATACGTCCGGTATCTGGCTTGGTCTCGGGGCGACAGACAGCGCCGACAAAACCCGATTGATTGATGCGGGCGATGCCGAAACCGCGCAACGGTTTGGTGCGCGTATCGCCGACGCAGCGATGCGCTGGTCCTGATACTTTCCCGCCTAAAACGAGAAAGCCACCTTGCCGGCGATTTCGTCAAGCGTGGTGCAGAGGTTGCGCACCGATGTCAATTTTTGCCCGGCATCGTATCTTACCAGCAGATATTCACGTTGTTCACTCATAGACCGTAGCGTGTTTCGGGTGGGGGTCTCTAAATTCAAACCCCGTTTTCGCAGAGAAATGCCGACAAAAACAACTCGATTGCGTGTATCGCACTATGGCGCCACGCCGCGTCACATTGGGCGTTTCCATTGCTTATGTTCGCACGCAAAACATAGGCCGCTTGCTGGTATTGGCGTGCGAGTTCAAATTTTGACCGGCTGTCCGGTAGTGTTTCTTGAATAGATGTTACGCAGTTCATTTGGCGGTTCCATGTTGCCGCCCCCGAAAATCAATATGGTCCCGCTAGCGCAAATTGCAAGGAAACAATAACGGCCCACTGTTTCCAATCCACGGATGCCGGTCACCCCCCCCCAAAAAAAACAAACCCCCGAAGCAATGCAGCGGGGGCCGTTATTTTTAGGGTCGAAATCGTCGAAACGATGCAATTCCGATAGCGCGCAACAGGGTTCGAAAACCGTTGCCACTTTTCGGGATATGCTTACATCATCCCTTCGCGTTGGGCTTTCTTCCGGGCCAATTTACGGGACCGGCGGATAGCTTCAGCTTTCTGACGCGCTTTTTTCTCTGACGGTTTCTCGAAATGTTGCTTGAGCTTCATTTCACGAAACACACCTTCGCGCTGCAGTTTTTTCTTCAGGGCACGAAGCGCCTGATCGACGTTGTTATCACGAACACTAACCTGCATGTGGTTTTCACCACCTCTCTAAGTTGAATTGCATGATTGCAGGAACTGGCCCTATAGCAAAGGCAGAGCGATTTGTCTAGAGTGGGTAAATAGGAGGTGCGACTATGACCAAGGTAGATATCAAAGGTGATTTACTTGATGCGGCGGTGATCCATGTGCCGTTTGACGGCTGGTCCGATGCCACTTGGAGGTCGGCGATTCGCGATGCCGATGTGGACCCGGTCCTTGCCCGTGCGTTGTGCCCGCGCGGGGCGCTTGATCTGGCGATTGCCTTTCATCAACGCGGGGATCGCGCAATGGTAGCGCGTGCCAAAACCGAAGACATGGGCGCGCTACGCTATAGCGAAAAAATCGCGGCGCTGGTGCGGTTCCGGTTGCAAGCGGTCGAAGACAAGGATGTCGTGCGCCGTGGAATGACCCTGTTTTCCCTGCCGCAATATGCCTCGGAAGGTAGCAAACTTATCTGGGGCACCTCCGGTCTTATCTGGGAAACGCTTGGCGACACCTCTGACGACATCAACTGGTATACCAAACGCGCGACGCTGTCGGCGGTTTATGGCTCCACGGTGCTGTTCTGGCTCGGCGACGATAGTGACGACCATCAGGCCACCTGGGAATTTCTTGACCGGCGCATTAACGATGTGATGAGCATCGAAAAATTCAAGGCCTCGGTGCGTGACAACAAAGTGTTAAGCGGGCTGTTGGCGGGACCGATGGCGCTTTTGGGGCGGGTCAAAGCGCCGGTAAATACAGGCGCGGGCATGCCCGGCCGTTGGGAAAATTGAAGGATTAATACGGATGCAAGCGATTGAAATCACCAAACCGGGCGGGCCGGATGTTTTGGCACTTACCACGCGCGCTATGCCGGTGGCTGGGCCACTCGATGTGGTGATCAAGGTGGCCTATGCAGGGGTCAACCGGCCGGATGCGTTGCAAAGGGCAGGGGCCTATGCGCCGCCCTCCACCGCAAGCGACCTGCCCGGATTAGAGGCCTCTGGCGAAATCATCGCCGTTGGATCGGGCGTGTCGCAATGGGCCGTGGGCGATCAGGTGTGCGCCTTGCTACCGGGGGGCGGATACGCGGAATTTGTCGCCACACCGGCGGCGCATTGTCTGCGGGTGCCCGACGGAATGTCCCTGAAATTGGCGGCTTGTCTGCCCGAAACCTATTTCACCGTCTGGTCCAATGTGTTCATGCGCGGTGCCTTGCAAGCGGGTGAAAAATTCCTCGTGCATGGGGGCAGCAGCGGCATCGGCACTACGGCGATCCAACTGGCGCGCGCGTTTGGCGCACGGGTGTTTGCCACCGCCGGTTCGGGCGAAAAATGCGATATTTGCCGTGATCTGGGGGCGGAAATCGCCATCAATTACAACACGCAGGATTTCGTCGAGGTGCTGCGCGCGCAAGGCGGTGCCGATCTGATCCTCGATATGGTCGGCGGCACCTACATTCCGCGCAATATTAAAACGCTGGCGGATGACGGACGACTGGTGCAAATCGCCTTTCTCGCCGGTCCCAAGGTCGAAATGAACTTCGCCCAGATCATGACGCGGCGCCTGACCCTGACCGGAAGCACCCTGCGCCCCCAAAGCGACATCGCCAAGACGCGTATCGCAGAGGAATTGGCCGACAAAGTCTGGCCATTGCTTGACGCAGGCACCATCGCACCGGTGATGGATTCAGAATTTCCCTTGAAAGACGCCGCCACCGCCCACGCAAGAATCGAAAGCAGCGGCCACATCGGCAAGATTGTGTTGAAGGTGGGCTAGCAATCCTGATCCGCGAAAAATCGCCATTCTCTAACCGTGGCCCATTTTGCGGGCCTTGGTCATCAGGTCTGCTTTCCGCACTGGCGCATCGCTAGTCGGTGGTCGGTGGCACAAACCCGCCTTTGGTGTAGGCATTCGCAATGGCCTGATCAAGCTCGGCTTGCGTAGTTGTGCCGTTCGCGATCAGCGGATCAAATGTTTTGCGCATCAGGGCGGCCAATTCGTCGACCTCTCTTAGCCCGAATTATTCATGAAGCGGCGTAAATCGTTTGGCGGGCGTAGATCAAGCTGTTGAAATGTCGTATGATTTTGGTGTTGAACAAGATCATTCACCTCCAGCAGAAAATCCAGCCCGCCATGAACGACGATACACT
>JAUZRV010000144.1 GCA_030950105.1 Rhodobacterales bacterium
CTTGAGGGCGGAGTCTGCCTGAAATCAGGGGAGCGGGGTAAAACAGTCGCGAAAGCGGCCGCAAAACGGCTGGTGCCGTGAACCCGAGCGGCAATCGACAACTTCCGCATGCCGAAAGCCATGTTGTTCAGAGTTTCCCTAGGCCAACTCAGCGCACCTTGATATGATTGCAATCATAATGGACAAAAACACGCCCCTTCCCGCTCCCTTTGACCAATTGTCCGCCTCGGACATCCGCGCGGTCACTCTGTCAGCGCAACAAACCCTGTTTCATCAAGAGGCCACGCCGCATGCCCTTTATTATGTCGCGTCCGGTGCTGTCACTTTGCAACGCCATACCGAAGCGGGCCAATTGGTTACGCTTCATCGCGCATCTGCCGGTGACCTCATTGCCGAGGCATCGCTGTTTTCGCCGCATTATCATTGCGACTGTATTGCCGAAACGCCAAGCACCTGCATCGCCCTCGACATTACTGCCGTGCGCAACCGGATGGCCGACAACCCCGATTTTGCCGCCGCTTTGGTGCAACGCTTTGCCCGCCAAGTGCAGGGGTATCGCCGTCAATTGGAATTGCGGTCCATAAAATCGGCTAAACAACGGGTTCTGGCGGGGCTTTCTGATGGTTGGCTACAGGGCAACGTGTTGCATTTTGCCGCTGATATGGGTCTCACGCATGAGGCCACGTATCGCGCCCTGGCCGAACTGGTTTCTGATGGTGCGGCTATCAAAACCGGACGCGGAAAATATCGCGCCGCTACGCCGTAATCCCGTCCATCACTTTGACCAATGCATCACTAATCGCGGGTTCCGACATCGAATGGCCCGCCATTCCGATCATTCGCAAACTTGACCGTGGCCATGCCTCTGCGAGTGTCCAAGCCGTCACCGGCGGGCAAATCATATCAAACCGCCCCTGCACAATCGTGCCCGGAATGTGGGCGATTTTATGCATCTGGTCGAGGATTTGACCGTCATATTCCAAAAACCCGTTGTTGATGAAATAATGATTTTCAAGCCGCGCAAAGGCGCGCGCATATTCCCCCGGCGCCTCGCCGCCCGCGCCGGTCGACCGCACAGAGGCAAGCGCATTTTCCCACGCCGACCACGCGCGACCATATTTCACCTCGACCGCCGTATCACCGGAAAACAGCCGCTTGTGATAAGCCGCGATAAGATCGCCGCGCTCGTCCTCGGGAATTAAATCCACAAACCGCGCCCATGTCTCGGGCCAGAATTGCCCCGCACCACCGCCATAAAACCATGCAAGTTCGCGCTGCGTCATCATGAAAACCCCGCGTAAAACCAGACGTTTCACCGCTTGCGGATGGGCCTGTGCGTATATCAACGCCAGCGTCGTGCCCCAGCTCCCGCCGAAAACAATCCATTGGGAAATACCCAAAGCATCGCGAATTTTTTCGATATCCGCCACCAAATCCCACGTGGTGTTGTTTTCGACACTGGCATGGGGTTTTGAGCGCCCGCACCCGCGTTGATCAAACAATGTCACATGATATTTCTTCGGGTCAAAATAACGCCGCATCGCCGGGCTGCACCCGCCACCGGGACCGCCATGCAACACCACCACCGGAATACCGTCACGATTGCCCGATTGTTCAATATACACCTCGTGCCCATCCCCGACCGCAAGGATATGGCGGGCAAAGGGTTCAATCGGCGGATAAAGATATTGTGCCGCAGTTTTTGAATCGTATTTGTCCATGGGCGTCCTATGTATTAAAGCGCTTCTACTTAATGCGAAACGGCATTAAGTAGAAGTGCTGCACAATGCCAATAGGTTATGACGCTTCGAGACAATATTGTAATCCAATGGTATCTCGAAACGCTTTAAAGGCAGTCCTAGAAGACCACATGGAGACCGAAATGCAAACCTCGCAAACCACAATTGACCCCAACGAAGTTGCAAAATTCGAGGCAATGGCCGCAGAATGGTGGGATCCCAACGGCAAATTCAAACCTCTCCATATGATGAATCCTTGTCGGCTTGATTATATCTGCGGCCAAATTGCCGCGCATTACGGGCGCGATCTATCCCGATCCCTACCTTTCAAAGGGTTGCGCATCCTTGATATTGGTTGTGGCGGGGGGTTGCTCAGCGAACCAATGGCCCGCCTCGGGGCCGATGTTGTCGGGGCGGATGCCGCCGCCGGAAACCTTCCTGTCGCACGGATTCACGCCGAACAATCCGGCCTTACCATTGATTATCGCCACACCCCCGCCGAATCTCTGGTGGAAGACGGTGAAAAATTTGACGTGGTTTTGAACATGGAAGTGATCGAACACGTCGCCGATCCGCTTGCGTTTCTGACCGCTTGCAAGAACCTGCTTCGCCCCAACGGACTTCACCTGTGTTCGACGATCAACCGCAATATGAAAAGTTTTGGTATGGCCATTGTCGGTGCCGAATGGATCATGCGCTGGCTTCCCAAGGGCACCCATGAATGGGACAAATTCATCACCCCTGACGAATTGTTTGACCTGCTGGCCAATGCAGGTCTTACCCCTACAAACCGCAGTGGTTTCGTGTTCAATCCAATCACGTGGAACTGGTCGATTTCAGATCAGGATTTAAGCGTGAATTACGTCACAGCCAGCGTAGCGCCGACCTAACCCTCATCAAGGCGTAACCGCAATTCGCGCAGGATCGGCAGCACCGCACGCAATTTATCGGCGCCAATGCCGCCAACCAAATCGGTTACCATCGGGTTAATCGCTTGCAATGCGGTGTCACGCGCCAACCGTCCGGCGGGGCTTATCGCGACCATCTTGCGGCGGGCATCGTCCCAATCAGGGCGGATATGAATATAACCCGACACCTCGAGCTTGCCCAACGTATTGGTCATTGCGCCGCGCGTCACATGAAACGTTTTGGCCAATTGTGCCGGTCGCCGTTCGCCCCCTGCCCGTGCCAAATGATTGAGAACCGAAAAATGCGAGATTTCCATACCTTTGGGCAACACTTTGCCCAATCGGTTGCGCACCAATTGGTCAGCGGTCAAAATCTGGCTAAACAATGCGACCGCAAGCGCGTTATTGCTATCCAGCTCGGTCAAAAATCACACTCAAAACCGCGGTCATGGGTCAAAGAGGCCACGCGACCGCGGGCCTTGGCGACCTCACCAAGATCAATATCGACAATTGTGACGCCTGTTTCACGGCCTGCATCTGCCAGAATCTCGCCCCACGGCGCCACCACCATCGAATGACCATGGGTTTTGCGTTGTTTGCCAACGCTGGTATCATGGGTGCCGGTCTGTGCCGGCGCGATTACAAAACATCCGGTTTCAATCGCGCGCGCGCGTTGCAGAACCTCCCAATGGGCAGCACCCGTGACATAGGAAAACGCCGCCGGAGCCGTCAAAATCTGCGCGCCGCCTTGGGCCAAAGCGCGGAGCAAATGCGGGAACCGCACATCATAGCAGATGGTCAATCCAATGCGCCCAATCGGTGTATCGGCCAAAACCGCGCGCGTTCCGGGGCGATACCCGTCTGATTCGCGATAGGTTTCTTCCGCGCTGACCTGCACATCAAACATGTGGATTTTGTCGTATTTCGCGATGATCCCGCCATCCGGCCCAATCAAAAACGACCGATTGGCAAACCGTCCGTCCCCGTCACGGGTTTTAAGGCCAAGCGAGCCGATCAACAGATGAATCCCGTGTTCTGCCGCCGCCGCGCGCAGCCCTGCAAGGCTTGGGTCATCGTCTTCATACGACAACACAGTTTGCTGGTGCGCGCGACTATCGGACACGCAATTGCACACTTCCGGTGTTAGGATAAATTCCGCGCCTTCTCCTGCCGCCTCGCGAATATAATTACGCATTATCACAAGGTTGGCGGCAGGATCGTCGCTTGATGTCATTTGGATCAGCGCAATTTTCATGCCTTAAGCCGCCAGCATCTGGTCCAGTTTACCGGCGCGCTCCAGCTCAAACAAATCATCGCAACCGCCAACATGGGCGTCACCGATAAAGATTTGCGGCACCGATGTGCGGCCACCGGAACGTTGGATCATCTCGGGTTTGCGGCCCGGTGAAGTCAGAACATTCACCTCGGTAAATTCGATCCCTTTGGAATTCAAAAGGCGCTTGGCGGCGTGGCAAAACCCGCACAAGGGCGAGCTGTAGATTTCAACTGGTTTCATGGTTCATATTCCTAAGTTTGAAGCTGTTATGCCAGACTTAGGCATCTTTGGCGACCCGCGCTAGGGTCAGGATCGAAACTTCTGCGGCACGCGCCGCCTTGCACGCCTCAACCGTGGCCGCCAATGTTGCGCCCGATGTCATCACATCATCCACAATCAACACCGGCCGCCCGGCAATTCGATGTGCGCGTTTGGGGTGAATTTTGATGGTTTCGCTCACTTCGGCAAACCGTTCTTCCCATGACAATCCGCCAAGCGATTTGGTGCGTCGCGCCCGCACCAATAAATCAGGGCAATAGGCAAGATCGACCTCGCGTGCCACCTGTTCGGCAAGCAATGCCGACTGGTTAAACCGCCGCTTTAACATCCGCGTCCAATGCAGCGGCACCGGCGCCACCAACATATTGGGTTTCAACAAAGGTGCGGCAGCCCGCACCATCCATTTCGCGGCAGGGCGGGCAATTTCATGATGATCGCCATGCTTTAGCGCCAACACCAGTTTTCGCCCGTTGTCCTTGTATAGTAGCGCCGCACGCCCCCTTTCCCAAGGCCGCGCAATGGTCATGCAGTCATCACAAATTTCGACCTCGCCGAGGTCCTCACCCGGAAGCGGTGTGCCACAGCAATCGCACACCAACCCGCCAATAAACGGCGTGTCGCGCCAACACGGGCCACATAGGCCAAAATCACTTTCAACCATGGTGGAGCAGGTCAGGCAGCGCGACGGATAAATCAGCCGCAAAGCGGTTTGTAACTTCCCTCCGGCCCTCATAATATGCGCCCCATGAAATCCATCCCAAAACTAACCGACCAAACCGCGCTCGCCCGCAACCGTGCCCGCAGTGCCACCGATCCGGTGACATTCTTGCACGATATCGCCCTTGACGAAATCAAGGATCGGTTATCATTGGTTAACAGAAGGTTTACAAATCCGGCAATTGTCAGTGGTTTCCCGAATACTTGGCGCGATCTCTTTCCAGACGCAGCGATTGTCGACGATTCCGAAACAATCAACTTGCAGATAGGCGCGCATGATCTGGTGATCCATGCCATGGGCCTGCATTGGGCCTCTGATCCGGTGGGGCAATTGATCCAATGCCTGCGCGCCCTCAAACCCGACGGATTATTTCTTGCGGTGCTGTTTGGCGGCCAAACCCTGCATGAATTGCGCGCTTCATTGGCCGAGGCCGAAAGCCGTATCACCGGCGGCCTTTCTCCACGTGTTGCGCCGATGGCCGATATTCGCGACCTTGGCGCGCTTTTGCAACGCGCCGGTTTTGCCCTTCCCGTCGCCGACAGCCTGCCATTGACCACCAGCTACCCAACCCCGCTGCACCTGATGCATGAACTGCGCGCCATGGGCGAAACCAATGCCCTTCATGATCGTTTGCGCAATCCGACCAAACGCGCGGTGTTTGACAGGGCCACCCAAATTTACACGGAACAATTTCCCGCCGCCGACGGACGGGTTGAGGCGACGTTTGAATTGGTCTTTCTCGCCGGATGGGCCCCACACGAAAGCCAGCAACAACCGCTGCGCCCCGGATCTGCAACCAACTCTCTGGCTGATGCCTTGCGTATTCCGGACGATTGACGGCAGGCAAGAATTCTCTATCCCATGCAGATGATCCGCCAAAACCGCGACAAACGAGGCCACAATGACCCACGCCCCTGCAGACCACCCATCCTTGCCACGTGAAAAAATCGGCGTGCTTCTGGCCAACCTCGGCACACCCGACAACACCGATTATTGGTCGATGCGCCGTTATCTGGGGGAATTCCTGTCAGACAAGCGGGTGATTGATACCCCGTCATGGAAATGGCAACCGATCCTGCAATTGATCATCCTGACCAAACGACCGTTTTCAAGCGGCGCGGCCTATCGGTCGATCTGGAACCATGAGCGCGATGAATCACCTTTGATGACCATCACCAAGGACCAAAGCACCGCCATCGCCGCTGCAATGAAGGCGCGATATGGCGATGCCGTTATGGTCGATTTCTCTATGCGCTATGGCAACCCTTCGACCCAATCGAAGGTCCGTGAAATGGTCGCTGCCGGTTGCACGAAAATTCTGTTTGTCCCGCTATATCCGCAATATGCAGGTGCCACATCCGGCACCGCCAATGACGCATTTTTCCGCGCTTTGATGCAGGAAAAATGGCAGCCGGCGGCGCGCACGATCGCCCCCTATTTTGATCATCCCGATTATATCGACGCCTTGGCCGAATCGGTTGAACGCACCTATTCAACGGCTGCTTCCCGCCCCGAAATCCTTGTGGTTTCGTATCATGGTATGCCAATCCGCTATCGCACCGAAGGCGATCCGTATTATTGCCAGTGCCGCAAAACCACCCGCCTGTTGCAGGCGCGCCTAGGATGGGACGACACTGAAATCACCAGCACCTTCCAATCGGTTTTCGGCCCCGAGGAATGGCTCAAGCCCTATACCGTCAAAGAAGTGGCTCGCCTTGCCCGTGAAGACGGCAAAAAACACATCGCTGTGATTGCCCCGGCTTTTGCCGCGGATTGCATCGAAACACTGGAAGAAATCAACGAGGAAATTCGCGAGAGCTTTGAAGAAGCTGGCGGGCAGGATTTTACCTATATCCCTTGTTTAAATGATGATCCGGCCCATATAGCGGCGCTATCCACGGTTATTCAGGAGAACCTGCAGGGCTGGATTGACTAGGGCCTAAACGCGCCCAGACAAACAAAAAGGCGGTGGAAAATATCCACCGCCTTTTTCAATCCGGGCGAACCCGAATTTAATTCTTATGCTACTGCTGCTGCAATAACGGCCAAGATCAGCAAAGGAACCCAGATGTTGCCACCGGAAGAAGAACCAGCTTCTTCGATGATAACCATTGGCTCCATTGGTGCTGGTGCAGGGTTACCGGCAAATGCGGTCGATGCGGCTACTGTAAATGCAGCGGCGAGTACGATCTTTTTCATAGTATTCTCCAAAAATTCAAGCCTGCCATTAAATACCCATTTGGGCAACGGCAAGCACCCAAGACTTAACCTCGTGTTCTCTGTCTAACCAGTATTTCTTAAGGATTGCAAATGCATCTTAGGGTGTAACTGGAAAAACTCGCCTGTTTGTGGTCAAATAAGCAACACTTGCGTGCCGATTTTGGTCATCTCAAACAGAACGGCGATGTGTTCATTATAAAGCCCGATGCAGCCATTCGATGATCGCCGCCCGATTTTCCGCGTATCGTGGGTTCCGTGGATGCGATAATAGGTCCAGCCAAGATACAAAGCATGCGTTCCCAGCGGGTTATCTGGTCCCGGACCGATGAATTTGGGCCACTCCGGATTGCGTTTGAGCATTGACGGCGTTGGCCGCCAGCTTGGCCCGACAACCTTGCGCACAATCGAGGTCCGCCCGCGACGTGTCAAATCTTCGGTGAGCGGCACACTGGACGGGAACAACTTGTATGTTGTCTCGTCTTCCGACCAAAAATGCAGCGCGCGCGATGTCACATCAACGAGAATCGCACCCTTTCTCAAATTTGAAAAATATGGCCGCCAATCAAGCGAACGAAAGCTCGAAATATTGTGACGCACTGAATCGCTGACATCTTCTTCGATCTCGACTGTGCCCGCTCCGGTCGCCGTGGTATTGGCCGTTTGCGCCAAAGAGGGCGTTCCAATCATCGTCGCACCACCTGCAAGGCTGCCCGCAAGAAATGTCCTGCGGTTCCAGTTCCCGGTGTTATCTGTCATACATTCTCTCCAAAATCTGCTCAATAGCAGTATTACGGCGCATAATATGACCAGAAAGCCGCAATCGCAAATCAAACCAGCGTCATTTAGCAAACTCACGCGTTTGTGGGTTTGAAACGCAACGCCCCTCGCGTTAAGTCAGTTAAAACTATAACTCGGGGAAACCAACATGTCGCGTCTTCTTATACTTCTTTTTTCGGCCATGCTGGTTCTTACCGCATGTGGGGATGCCACGGCACCTAAAACAGATAGCAACGGCAAGCCGTTACCACGGCTTTACCGGATTTCCAAAGGCCAAACCGCCAAAGTTCAATTTCGCATGCTTGATTCGGTCAATGCCCTGCGACAGGCAAGCGGCGCCGGCCCGGTTCAACTCGATTCAAAACTCAATGCCGCCGCCGCCACCCATTCGCGTGATATGTCGGTGCAAAATCGCCCTTGGCACTTTGGCTCCGATGCCTCGTCACCTCTCGATCGCGTGGCGCGGGTTGGGTATACGGGTCTGATGCTCGGCGAAAATATTTCCGAAACCTATGAAACCGAATTGGAAACCCTCTCTGCCTGGATGGAGCAATCCGATACCCGCGAGGTCATTCTTGATAAACGCGCGGTCAATTTGGGGTTCTCGTGGTTTCAGGAACCCAACGGCAAAATCTGGTGGACGATGATACTCGGTAGCTAGGGAATCTCTGAACAAAGCCCTGATTTCCGTGCTATAATTCTGGCAGCACTTACGGGAGAATTGGCATTGAAACAGCAGAGTTTTTCGTCACTTGAGCAGGCCTACAAGAAGAAGCGGACCAAGCGCGAGTTTTTTCT
>JAUZRV010000145.1 GCA_030950105.1 Rhodobacterales bacterium
GTTGCCGCAGATTGGCCAAAGATTGGGAGAAATCAATCGAGAGTTCAAAGGCATGGATACTCATCGCCCACATTCGAACTCTCACAAGGAGGATCGCAAAGCACTGACATCAATCATAAAGTATTGAATCAGCCTCTTAGAATTCGACCCCGATCTGCGCCTTTATGCCAGAGCGGAACGGGTGTTTGATCAGTTCCATTTCGGTGACCAGATCGGCGGTCTCGATCAATTCGGGTTTGGCGTTGCGGCCGGTCAGGACCACATGGGTCATCGGCGGCTTTTCGTTTTCGAGGAAGGCCACCACTTCGTTGATGTCGAGATAATCATAGCGCAGGGCGATGTTGATTTCGTCGAGCAGCACCATTTTGTTGTTGGTGTCGAGGATCAATTCTTTGGCTTTAGCCCAAGCGGCCTGTGCCATATCGGTGTCGCGGTCGCGGTCCTGGGTTTCCCAGGTGAAGCCTTCGCCCATGGTGTAGAACGGACATTCGTCGGTGAATTTGGACAGGATCAAATCGCGTTCGCCGGTGGACATGCCGCCTTTGATGAACTGCACCACGGCACAGGGCATTTCATGGGCGATACAGCGGAATATCATGCCGAAAGCCGCCGAGGATTTGCCTTTGCCTTTGCCGGTGTGCACGATGATCAGGCCCTTTTCGTCGATTTTGGTGGCCATAATTTTATCGCGGGCGGTTTTCTTTTTGGCCATTTTCATGGCGTGTCGAGCACTGTCGGGTTTGGCGGCGGGTTTGGTGATGGGTTTGGGTTTCTCGGTCATGCTTTGGCTCCTGTTCGCTTGCTTTGACATTGGCGCGCCGCGTGTTGAGGCGCAAGTATTATTCAGCGGCACAACGTAAAATGGCGCGCCCCTAATGAAAGGAACGCGCCGCCGAAAAGGTTCGTGAGTGGATTATTCGGCTGGAACCGCAACCATAGGCGCCGGTTTGCCAAAATGGCGGCGATTAAGGCGCATGATCAGGGCGGTAGTAACAATTTGAAGGCCTATCGCGACGGCGACAACAACCCAGTATGCGGGTGAGAATTTGTCGATCACAAATGCGGCGACCAGACCTTTGTGCAGGAAGAATTGCACCATCACCGAGAGGGCAACACCGGGACACACCAGAGCGTAGGAACCGGGGGATGTTTTGGTGCCTTTGATGAAGTCGGTGAAGTATCCTTGGCGGCGTAGAACCACCAGACCGAGCATCAGGAATACAACCTGAACAGTCAAAAGGCGGGCCAGAAAGACCAGTGTTTCACCGGGGGTCGATTCAACACCATACATGACATGCAGGCCATGATCCTGACGCAGGAACATGATGCCAAGTGTGGTCATGATCGGAACAATGACCATCAATGTTGGACCGGCTTCTTTGGCAGTGCCATAGTGTAACATGGAACTAAAGGCGGTGATGGCGGCGACGACAGTGTAGAGCAGGGAAGCGATGCCAAAGAAGGTCGACAGGATCAAGGAGATACCGACCATTGTCGGGCTTGCACTCATCGCGGCGGGGGCGGAGAAGCCAACCGCAACCATGGCCAAGGCAAATGCGGGCAACAATTGGGCGAAGGAATTATGGGCGGTGACGTCGAAAATACCGCCTTTGGTCAACACGCGACCAAGGAAATCGCCGATGATGCGCAGCGCCATGATGCCGATAAGGGCGAAGGCGAGCATGGCCAGCGGGAACAGATATTCAACGATGCTCCAGAGGCCGGGCACGAACACGAGGCCAACGATGAACAGCGCATTTACAGTCATTGCCATAGCCAGAGGTTGGGCCAGCAATGTGGTTTCGGCGTTGGAATTGCGCAGGGTTTCGTAGGCGTCGGTTTTTTTGAATTTGGCCAGCGCCTTCAGGTTCCAGATCATTGATTTCACGTTGAGGATCGTGAAAATGGCGATGCCTGCCACCGCAACGGCTATGGCGATTTGCAAGGGCAGGTCACCCGTTAAAAACGCGGATTTGATGTCGCCAAATACCGGCACTGTGCGGCCTTTGTGGGGCACCCAGAACAGCAGATACATGAAAAATGTCACCGACATCCCCCCAGCGCCCAAAGAGGCGAGGAAGTAGAGCGGCGAGTAAGTGTCGGACGGTTTTTTTATGGGATCGGTCATTGATCTCTCCATTATTCACTTGTTGGTTGTTTCAGAAATATTCCAAAGTTGGAATGTGAATAACATTCTAAAAATGGAATGTGAAGTGGGAAATTTGCTTGATGCCTATTTTGTCGCATGGCGGAAGGTAAAAGTAAGGAATTGTTAACTATTTGCGGGTGAGCATTGAAAAATGAAAAACATGTTGTTGGCGATTACTGCGTTGGCCCTGTTGGGCTGTAACACTCCGAGCCGCGATTTTCGCGGAATCGAGGCGGTTCAAATTACTGTGGCGGGATCCACATTTGATATCCGGGTGCGGGGCAATCGTGCCGAGGCGATCCGGATCAATTCCGAATATGCGCCGCGATTGTCGGGCATTGCGCCCAAGGCGTTTGTCGCGATTGAACGGGTATCGGGATGCAAGGTGCGGCGATTGGGCGGGGATCAGGCGCTTATCCATGCAAGTTTGAAATGCGGCAATACACCCGACGCAATGGTGCCGCTTCCGGTCGATATTCGGTATGAATGCGAAATAGACGACATATATACCAATCGCGGTTTGGGCGAAATGGTGACCGAAATGAATTGTGCTCCGGTTCGGTTGTAGATCCGAAACGGGGGCGCAAAATTCACCTTGATTAGCGATTGGAAGTGTTCGACTGTCGGGGAATGTCTGATATTGAATATTTTTACTCCGCCCATTCTGCCTATGCCTATCTCGGGGCCAAGCGGGTGATGGAGATTGCCAAGGCTGCGGGGCGAAAATTGTGCCACAGGCCGGTAGATTTGGGGGTGGTGATTGCCGCCACTTCCGGGCGCTCATTCGGGGGGCGCAGCGACGCCCATAGTGCCTATTTTTTGGTCGCGAGATGGAACGTTGGGGTGAATATCGCGGTGTTGCGATTGATATTGCCAAGCCAACGCATCATGATGAACCGCTTGCGCTGCCCAATGGTATGATCATTGCGGCGGTGGAACAGGGGGCAGATGCCGATACCCTTGCCCATGCAATCATGGCGGCGCATTGGACGCAAGATGCCAATATTGCCGATGAAACAACATTGGCGGCGGTGGCGACGGCGGCGGGGATTGATCCGGTGCCTTTGTTAGAGGCGGCAATGTCGGCTGAAATTCAAGCGGTGCACAAGGCCAATACCGATGAGGCGATCAAGCGGCATATATTCGGCTCACCGACGTATTATGTGGATGGCGATATGTTTTATGGTCAGGATCGGCTTGAATTGGTGGAGCGGGCGTTGGCGACGCCGTTCCATTAGGGCGATGCGGTTAAATCAGGGCTTCGATGCGTGCCCGGGCCGAATTTGAACGTGGCGACCACAGGCCCCGGTCAATGGCTTCTTGCAGACGCTCGGCGATTTCGCGCAGGGCAGGGGCGTTGTGCTCTGCAATGAAATCACGGGTGTCGTCGTCGGCGAGAAACGCGGCCTCGACCATATCAAAGTGATGATTTTTGACCGCGCCGGTGGTGGCGGCAAAGGCGAATAGATAATCAACGGTGGCGGCCATTTCAAACGCGCCTTTGTAGCCGTGGCGTTTGACGCCGTCGATCCATTTCGGATTGACCACGCGCGACCGCACCACGCGGGCGATTTCGTCATCGAGTGTGCGGATCAACGGGCGTTCGGGGCGGGAATGATCATTGTGATAAATTGGCCGGTCGACGCCTTGCAGGGTGGACACGGCGGCGGCGGCCCCGCCTTGGAATTGGTAATAATCATCGCTGTCGAGGATGTCGTGTTCGCGGTTGTCCTGATTTTGCACGATGGCCTCGGTTTGCGAAAGGCGGGTGGCAAAGGCGGCGCGGTCTTTGCGCCCCTCGTCGCCACCGCCATAGGCATAGGCGCCCCATTCCATATAGGCCTCGGCGAGGTCGGATTTGTCCGTCCACAGGCGCTCGTCGATCATCGCCTGCAGGCCCGCGCCGTAGGCCCCCGGTTTTGATCCGTAAACGCGGGTTTGATTGCCTTCGCGTTTGGCCCGTGCGGCGGCGGGGTTAAGGTCTTCGGGTTCGTCCAATGCCATGACCGCGCGCGCCGCACTATCGACAAGGGCGACAAGTTGCGGGAAGGCATCGCGGAAAAAGCCGGAAATACGCAGGGTGACATCGACGCGGGGGCGGCCAAGCACGCCTTGGGGCAGGATTTCAAATCCGGTCACGCGGCGGTTGGCATTGTCCCATTTGGGTTTGACCCCCATCAGGGCGAGGCATTGGGCAATGTCGTCGCCCCCTGTGCGCATATTGGCGGTCCCCCACGCGGTAAGAAACATCGTACGCGGCCAATCGCCGTGATCCTGAAGGTGCTTTTCAATCAACAGGTTGGCGGATTTCCACCCCAATGCCCACGCGGTTGGGGTCGGCACGGCGCGGCTATCCACACTATAAAAATTGCGCCCTGTTGGAAGGGTATCCAGGCGTCCCCGCGTGGGCGCACCGGAGGGTGCCGGGGCGACGAATTGCCCTGAAAGGGCGGTGAGAAGGCCCGCGCCTTCAGATGGGCCACAGGCATCAACCATTGGCGTGATCGTGTCTTTGATGTGCTGCAAAAGCTGCGCGCTTTTGGCACCCGGCGCGGCCTCTTTGCGGTCAAGACAGGCAATGGCCAACGCCTCGAGGCGCTCAATCGTGTCGCCGGTGCTGCGCCATGTGTCGGGTAGAATAGAATGCAGCAACGCGGGGCGTGGGCCGCTCCATTTGGCCGCCATATCGGCGTCAAGCGGGTCAAACCCGAGGTCGAGATCATCGGCAAGCGCGCGAACGAACGAGGCGTTTTCGCCCGTCCCATCCCCGCGTGGCACCCGTACCAGCGCAATCGTGAGATCACGCGCGAGACGGTCAGTCGGCGATTGGCCGAAAATATGCAGGCCGTCGCGAATTTGCGCTTCTTTCAATTCACAAAGATAGGCGTCGAGTTTGGCCAGATCGGTGTCGTCGTCATCGCCCGACATGCCGACATCTTCGGCCATGCCTGTGGTGGTGGTCAGCGACAGGATTTCACGGCGCAAATGTGCAATGCGGCGCGGATCAACACCGGCGGCTTCGTAATATTCGTCGACCAATGCTTCGAGGTCTTTCAACGGACCATAGGTTTCGGCGCGGGTCATCGGCGGGGTCAGGTGGTCGATGATCACCGCACTCGTGCGGCGCTTGGCCTGTGTGCCTTCGCCCGGATCGTTGACGATGAATGGATAGAGGTGCGGCATGGGGCCAAAAATTGCCTCGGGGGCGCAATCCTGTGACAGGGCGAGGGATTTCCCGGGCAACCATTCGAGGTTGCCGTGTTTGCCCATATGCACGATGGCGTGGGATTTGTGGACATGGCGCAGGTAGAAATAGAACGCCAGATAATTGTGTGGCGGCGCAAGGTCGGGGGAATGATACGTATCGGTTGGGTCGATATTATAGCCACGCGCCGGTTGGATACCGATCACCACATTGCCGTGGGTCATGATCGAAAGTTTGAACCCGTCATTGGTGACAAACGGGTCGGCGTCCGGCGCACCCCAGCGGTCCGTGACGGTCTGCTTGAACGCCCACGGAAGCGCATTGAAATAGTCATGATAGGTGGCAAGATCGAGGCACACGCCACCGGAGTTTTGTGCACGGTCGGTCAACCAGTTGGTCGGGCCAGCAAGAATGGCCTGCATCAGGGCATCGCTGTCTTCGGGCGGGTTTTCAACGGTATAGCCGTTTGTTTTTAGCAGATTAAGCGCCTCTATGGTCGAGGCCGGTGTATCAAGCCCAACGCCATTGGCCAAACGCCCGTCTTTGTTGGGGTAATTGGCAAGGATCAACGCGACCTTGCGGCAATTGGCCGGAGTATGGCGCAATTTGGCCCAATTCGCGGTGAGTTGCGTGACAAAATCAATGCGGTCGCCAACAGCGCGGTAGGTGGCAATGGCACATTCGGTGGCGTCATCGAAATAGGCCTCGTCCTTGAAGCTTATGGCGCGGGACAAGATGCGGCCATCGACCTCGGGGAGGGCGACATTCATCGCGATGTCGCGCGCGGTAAGGCCGGTGAGACCGCTTTCCCATGCCTCTTGAGACGACGCGGCGAGGACGATCTGGAAAATCGGGGCGCTATTGGCGGCGGCCATGGTGAGGGGGTTTTGCGGGCCAGCATCGCCATGGGCGGACCCAACAGCAAAGGCTGTGCAATTGAGGATTACGCTGGGCGGGGCAGCGGTGAACAGGTGTTCAAGTGTGGCGGTGGACAGCGGATCCTTGAGCGAGGCCACGAAGATCGGCAGCGGGTTGAGGCCTGCACGCAATAACGATTTGACCATGCGGTTGACCGGGTTGAGACCGGCACCCTGCACCAATGCGCGGTAAAATATTAGCGGCACAACAGGGGCGTTTTTGGTCCAGTTGGCCTGCGCTTGCGATAGGTCGGAAATACCGGAGCCGGGCCAGTAAACGCCGGCGCGCAAGAGCGGGCGCGCGGGTTCGGGTTTGGTGGTGTCGTCCAACATGGACTTGGCATAATGCAGAAAATTGGCGGCGTTTTGTGGACCGCCCTCGACGAGGTAGGACCATAGCGCGTCGTAATCCCGGGCGTTAACTGTGGAAAGGTTTGCAAGGTCGGCGTCGGGTTTGTCATCGCCGGGCAGGGCGACGAACGGCACACCCGCATCGTGGAGGTGGGCGGCGTATTGTTCGAGGCCGTATTTCCAATAGCCGGCTCCGCCCAGCACGCGTGCGATTACCAGCCGTGATTTGGCGGCGCAGTTTTCGATATGCAGATCGACCGACATCGGGTGTTGCAGGTGGGTGAGATTGGCAAGGCGCAAAGGGGCCGCATCGGGTATCTCGCCGTGGGCGGCAGAGAGCGTGGCAAGTTCGGTATCGGCGGCGGAAATGAACAGGATATCGGCGGGTGTTTGGCCAAGATCGACGGGTTCGGACGCGTCGGTGATATTTCCGGGGGTGGCGGCGAGGAGGTGCATACTTGGTGACCTTTTGCGCTTTGGGAAGGGGAGGAGCCTCCGGCGGGGATATTTAGGGAACAAAGAAACCGAAGGGTTTGTTTGTTATAGAGGGCGTTCCATGAACAGGCTGGTGTCGTTTTCTATGTAGTCGCCAAATATGCCGCAAGTGGTGAAGCCGTGGCGCGTATAAAGGCGGTGGGCAGCGTGCAGGCCGGTTCCGGTTTCAAGTTTGATCGCGGGGAGTTTGAGTTTGGTGGCGTGGTCGATCAATTGCCGCAACAGGGCGTCGGCGACGCCTTTGCCACGCGCATCCGGATCGACGAACATGGATTTGATTTCGCCGTATCCGGTTTTTTCGACGATTGCGCCGCAGCCCAAAGTGGTCGTGTCTTCGCGGGCGATGAAAAAGTGGATATGAGGCGCGGTGAGGGCATCAATTGACAAGAAATGATTGTCCTCGGCCGGAAACAGCGATTGCATCAGGGTGTGCGATGCCTTGAGCAGGGCGGTGGTTTGCGGCGCTGCAGGATTGCCTGGCTCAACGATCAGGGTCACGCGGTAAGCGCCTTTTCAATGGCGGCGCGGTCCATGCCCGATTGGCCGATAACAACAAGGCGGGTTTCACGCGGGGCGCTGCCGAAAGGTTGGTCGAAATAGGTATCTACGCGCGGGCCAACCGCCTGAAGCGTGAGGCGCATGGGTTTGCCTTTTACCGCGACAAACCCTTTGAGGCGCAGGATGTTGTGGGCGGTGATGGTGTCGGTGACCTGTTGGATGAAGGCGGGGACATCGGTGATTTCGGGGCGCGAAACGACGAAACTTTCGAAATCATCGTGGCTGTGTTCGTGTTCGTGATGGTGGTCTTCTTCATGATGATCATCTTCGTCGTGATCATGATGGTGGTGATGGACCTCGTGACGCGCCGAAATGTTTGATTCCGCCTGCGCCGATTGGCCAAGCAGGACGTCGATTGGCAGCACGCCCATGGTGGATTTGATCACTTGCACGCCATCACGGCTCTCGCTGCGCAGTTTTTCAACGAGGGTATCGGCGGCACCGGCCCCGAGAAGATCGGATTTATTGACCACAATCATATCGGCGGCGGCAATTTGATCGGCGAAGAGTTCCGACAGCGGGGTTTCGTGGTCAAGGCCGTCGTCGGCGGCGCGTTGGGCATCAATTGCGGCGACGTTATGGGCAAATTGGCCATCGGCCACGGCGCGCCCGTCCACCACGGTAACGACACCATCAACGGTGACACGGGTGGAAATTTCGGGCCAGTTAAAGGCACGGATCAACGGCTGGGGCAGGGCGAGACCGCTGGTTTCAATCACGATATGATCGGGCGCACTTTCGCGGGCGAGAAGTTTCTCCATGGTCGGAATGAAATCTTCGGCAACGGTGCAACAGATACACCCATTGGAAAGTTCCATGACATCATCATCGGTGCATGTCTCGTCGCCGCAGCCCTTGAGGATATCGCCATCAATGCCGAGATCGCCAAATTCGTTAATGATCAGGGCGATGCGTTTGCCGTTCGCATTGGCAAGGATATGACGGATCAACGTGGTTTTGCCCGCGCCGAGAAAGCCGGTGATGACAGTGGTGGGGATTTTAGCAGCCATGGCGTTGGGTCCTTTATGATAAAGATCGGGCGGCAAATGCGACATGCCGCCCGTATTTGGCTTATGCGGTTTGGCGGTTCCAGAAATATCCGGCAACGGCGCCAAGTGATAGCCATGATATCATCCCGACAAACAAAGAGCGCGAGACGAACAGCGCCGATAGTTCCGGTGGCGCAACCCCGCCATAAAACGGCAGATGTGGTGCGCCGATAATATGGGGAACAGCGATCAAGACCGCACCGACGAGCACATAAAGCGGGTTATTGCCAAATGCAATCAAGGTGACACCTGCGCAAGTGGCAAGCACCGCCGTGATCCACCAATATTGGCGCAACACTATGTCGTCGGCCGGTGTGCCGGGCAGTTCAGGGAACAGGCCCGCGGCGGGGGCAAGTTGCACCACTACGAAACCAACCAAGCCCCATATCATGCCCTTGCGAAAGTTGACCGTATGGCCGGCAGCATCGGCGAAGCCAAAACCGGCAACGAGCACGAGACCAAAGCCGGTAAACACAATCAGATTGACGCCAAAGGTCATAATGTGGCGCGATAGTGCGCTCTCGCCGCTGTCGTCATGGCCGACTTCGGTGCCGACTTCGGTTTGGGATTCAGAGCCGGCATCAGAAACGGCCTCAAGGAGGCCTTCCTCGTTTTCTTCAACCATCAAAACGCCAGCAAAATGGGATTTGGTGCCAGTCTCGTATTCTTCGCCTTCAAGAATAAGAGGGGTGACAAGCCAAAATTGCAGCATGACGGCAACCAGCCCCGCAGCAATACCAGCGAACAACGCGCTGGTGAACAATTTTGTGATCATGGGTTAGTGGCAGGGAAACGCGATGGCGTGCCGTGCATCATGTGCTGTGTCGTGGAACACGGTGGCCTGTGCGAAACCGGCAAAAAAGATCAGGAAAACGCCGGTCAATGCGGCCGCACCAAAGGCGAGAATATTGGCGTCTGATTTGGTGGCTTCGAGAGTGGCTGTCTTTGTCATGGTTGTCATGTGTCTTGCTCCTATTGTCTGTCACACCCGACAGACGGGTTTGGGTCTCATGCAAGGCAGGTCTCCTGGCTCGCGGGTCAAAGCATCCTGTCGCCTTCCCGATCTGTCCGGAAAACCGGATGGATCAGTGGCAAATGACAGGCGCTCACCGCTTACAGTCGCGGGGGCGGCTGCGGCTTTGGGTCCCTGATTGGGTCACCCGATCCGCATTCCCATTTCATCCCCGGACGCTTTGCGCCACTTGGG
>JAUZRV010000146.1 GCA_030950105.1 Rhodobacterales bacterium
CTGCCGCGCGGATCAGGAACCTGACGTAAAACTGATCGAACTGAAATCAAGATAATAACCTCCGGGCCTGACGTTCAGAACAAAGATTCATATACCCCTATGATTTGCAACAACTTTCTAACCTTCAGTAAATCGCCCTGCAAATTGTTAACATCCGATAGAAGAAGGTTAAGCATCAGGTTAATCTTGTGCATCGCGCGGAAATCCGCTTGAAAGCGGTATCGGTGGAATTTTTCCGCCAACACATTCTCGAATGATCAAGAGCGGAAACACAATGACCACATGGATCACCATTTGCGACACTTGCAAACGCGACGGCTGGGAAGACAGCCAAATGGACGTTACCGACGGCGAGGTTCTGGCCGCATTGATTGAAGATCAGGCACAGGGCAGCGCGATAAAAACCCGCCGTGTGTCTTGTTTGATGGGCTGCACGCGGAGCTGCAATATCGCCATTCAGGCGGCGGGCAAGCTCGCCTATACTTTGGGCGAATTTACCCCTGATAAAGACACCGCCGCCGCGATTGTCGACTATGCCCGCCTGCATGCCGAAAGTGAAACCGGGCAAGTGCCCTATCGGACATGGCCGCAACCGATCAAAGGCCATTTCGTGACCCGTCACCCACCATTGCCCGCGTCCGAATGAACCGGCCTGCCAACCAGCCGCGCGATCATGGCGGTGGTCTTGATGCCGCAATCGCCCAATTTGGCGGCACCCGCGCCGATTGGATTGACCTGTCAACCGGCATCAACCCGACACCCTATCAACACGGCCCGATTGCGGCGCACCATTGGACGGCGCTACCCGACAAGGCGGCGATAACCGCGCTTACCGATGCGGCGCGCGCCTTCTGGAATGTGCCCGACGGGGCCGCGATCTTGGCCGCGCCCGGGGCCTCGTCGTTAATTGCGCGTATTCCCGCGCTGACCGACCCCGCGACGGTTGATATCCCGACACCGACCTATAACGAACATGCCGCGGCCTTTGCTGCCAATGATTGGTCCATAGGCGCGGAAAATCCTGTGGCGCGCGTTGTGGCGCGCGTATTGGTGCATCCCAACAATCCGACCGGCCATTGGTATAGAGACGCCGATATCACTGCCCTCCTCACCATTATTGACGAGAGTTTTTGTGATGTTGCACCGGAGCGGTCGTTGATCGCCCATGCCGACCAACCAGGGCGGATCATCTTGAAAAGCTTTGGTAAATTCTGGGGGCTGGCGGGGCTGCGGCTCGGATTTGCTATTGGAGATCCGGCGTTGATTGACAAATTAACGGTGATGTTTGGCCCTTGGCCGGTGGCCGGTCCGGCGTTGGTGATCGGGGCGCAGGCGCTGCGCGATGCCGATTGGGCCGATGCAACGCGCGCGCGTCTTGACCGCGACGCCACCCGTCTTGACGATCTTATGACCGGCGCCAAGGCCACTGTGATTGGCGGCACCCCGTTGTTTCGGCTTTATGAGGTCGACGATGCCGGGCGCTGGCAAAACCATCTCGCCAAACACCACATTTGGAGCCGCATTTTCCCCTATAGCCCGACAATGTTGCGCCTCGGCCTGCCCGATTCCGCGCAATGGCCGCACCTTGCCGCCGCATTGAAAGCCATCGCGTGACTACCCTCGAAATACTTGCCCTTGCGTTGATAATCGACGCGCTGTTGGGGGAACCAAGGTGGCTTTATGCGCGTCTGCCGCATCCTGCAATTCTGATGGGTCAGACGGTGGGCTGCGCGGACAGGCGGTTCAATCGGGATCACGCAACCGCGCACCAACGCCAGATTTCCGGCCTTGTCACCATGGCTGCGCTTGCGGTCGGCGCGCTCCTTGTTGGCGGGATTTTATCGGTTTTGCCCGGCCTCGTTCAGGCGCTGATTGTGGCCATGCTTCTGGCCCAGCGTTCCCTTGTAGATCATGTTTTGGCGGTGGCAACGGCCCTGCGCCTGTCGACCGAAGACGCCCGCCTTGCCGTGGCCCGCATCGTGAGCCGCGACACAAGCAATATGTCCCCCCCGTCCATCGCTAGGTCGGCTATCGAATCTGGGGCCGAGAATTTTTCGGACGGGGTGATTGCGCCGGCTTTCTGGTTTCTGATTGCGGGGCTTCCCGGTTTGTTGCTCTATAAAATCACCAATACGGCCGATAGCATGATCGGATATCGCACCGCGCGTCATAATGATTTTGGCCGCGCCGCAGCCCGTTTTGACGACCTGCTAAACCTGCTGCCTGCGCGCCTGTCCGCATTTCTCATCGTGTTTTCGCATGCCCTGCGAACCGGCCAATGGGGCAATTGGCACGATATTCGCGCCATTCGTGCCGATGCAAAGCTGCATAAATCCCCCAATGCCGGGTGGCCCGAATCGGCAATGGCACGCGTGGTCAACATCGCCCTTGCCGGTCCGCGCTCTTACGCGGGTGAAATGCGCGACTTTCCCTGGGTCAATCCGCAGGGCCGCAAAACCATCGGTGCCCCCGAGATCGAGGCCGTCTGCGCCGCCCTTTGGCGGGCATGGATGCTTGCCTTGGGGATTGTTATCAGTGCCGCATTCCTCGCCTCACTTTTCTGACAGTTGCGCCGCCGTTCAATCCTGTTAGTTTACAGCCTCGATTTCATCCTTCCGATATCCCAAAAGGCCTTTGTTCATGCGCTTTCCTCTCTCTGTTCTGCGATCCGCTGCTATTGCTTTGCTTTTCACCGCCAGCGCCGGCGTTGCCCAATCTTGCGGCGGTAGTTTTTCCAGCTTTGTCAAAGGCTTGAAAACCGAAGCCATCGCCAAAGGCCACGCAAAATCCAGCGTTAACGCGTTTTTTGCCAATGTGCGCCAAGACCCGAAAGTGATCAAAGCCGACCGCTCTCAGGGCGTTTTCCAAATGACCTTTGTCGATTTCTCGCGCCGGTTGATCTCGCAAGGGCGGATCAACAAAGGCCGCGCCAACGCCAAAACCTACAGCAATACCTTCGCCCGGATGGAGCGTGAATACGGCGTTTCGCGCGGTGTTTTATTGGCGTTTTGGGCGTTTGAAACCGATTATGGCGCGGTGCAGGGCAATTTCAACACGTTAAACGCGTTGACCACCCTCGCCCATGATTGCCGCCGCCCGCAATTGTTTCGCCCGCAGATTTTTTCGGCGCTGGAGTTGTTTGAACGCGGTGAGTTTAGCCCGCAAAACACCAAAGGTGCGTGGGCCGGTGAAATCGGCATGGTGCAAATGCTGCCCGCCGACATCATCGAAAACGGGGTTGATGGCGATGGTGACGGCAAAGTGAGCCTGAAAACCTCGGCACCTGATGCGCTTTTGTCGGGGGCACGGATGCTGCGGAATTTGGGCTGGCGCGCAAACGAACCATGGCTGCAACAGGTCGTCGTGCCGGCCAATCTGGATTGGACCAAAACCGGATTGAACCACACCAAAACCGTGGCCGAATGGACGCGCCTCGGGGTGAAGCCACGCACTGGCAATCTTGGCGCAAAAAACCTGTCGGCATCGATTTTATTGCCCCAAGGCCGCAACGGCCCCGCGTTCATCGCCTATCCGAATTTCAGCGTTTATTTCGAGTGGAACAAGAGTTTCGTCTATGTGACCACCGCCGCCTATTTCGCCACCCGCCTAGAGGGCGCGCCGGTTTATGATGCGGGCAACCCCGATGCCGGCCTTTCTGCTGCCCAGATGAAACAACTGCAAAAGAAGCTCAAGGCGCTTGGGCATGATGTAGGCAAAGTTGACGGTATATTGGGGGCCAAAACCCGCGCCGCCGTGCAGGCCGAGCAGGCCCGCCTCGGCATGGCGGCGGATGCATGGCCAACGCCAGCACTGTTAAAGCGCCTTTAACCCTACTATTTAAAGTCACCTGACGCAAAATGCGCGCACCACATTCAAAAGTGGTGCGCGCATTTTCTATTGCCCAGTCAGGGCCAACATACAGATGCAGAGAGTGGACGGATCACCAGTCAATAAATTCCTCGAAATCTTCAACCAGCAAGCGCCACCAATCCAGAGAATCCTCGAAATTTTCGTCACCAACACCTTCGAAATCAAGGTTTACATCCATTTCAAGAAACGGATCGCCCTCGTCATCAATATAGGCCTTGGCAAAACGCTTTTCCCGGTTCCATTCATTCATTTTCGAGGCGGTGATACCGTTGGCCAAATCGTAGCCGGCGCGAAAATGCAGAGATGAACAATTGTCATTGTTTTCACAGCCATAGAAATACACGCGGAATTTGGTATCCGAAACGCGGCTCACAATTTTCGGGTCGCCGTCGCTATCGGCCTCCATCGACGCGATGAACCCGAATTTCTGCATACGCGTCATCACCTCATAGGCGTCGGTCGCGGTGATTTCGGCAGTCGCGGTTGTGGCCAACCCCGAAGATAACCCGAGGACAACTGCGGCCACAGTGCCCTTAAACTTTCCGGCAAGTTTCATATGAATACTCCCTCATTCCAAAATTGATGCCCAATTCTAAGCCCGCCTTTACCAACACGCAAGCCAAAGCATTTTTGAACGGCCAAGCCATTGTATTTGCATGTGATTTCCATCTGAAAAGCGGATTGAAAACCTGCTTTAGGCTACCATTTCCGCGGCTTTCTTGAGGTCGACAGACACCAGTTGACTAACGCCTTGTTCGGCCATTGTCACCCCGAACAAACGGTCCATGCGCGCCATTGTCACCGCATGGTGGGTGATGATCAGAAACCGCGTATCGGTGCGACGGCACATCTCGTCAAGAAGGTCACAGAACCGCGTCACATTGGCATCATCCAATGGCGCATCGACTTCGTCCAGCACACAAATCGGGGCCGGATTGGCCAAAAATACCGCAAAAATAAGCGCCATCGCGGTCAATGTCTGCTCGCCCCCCGACAGCAGGCTGAGCGTGCTCAACTTCTTGCCCGGCGGTTGGCACATGATCTCGAGCCCGGCCTCAAGAGGATCATCGCTTTCCACCAGCACAAGATTGGCCTCGCCGCCGCCAAACAGATGCCGGAACAACAGGGTGAAATTGCTGTTTACCTGTTCAAACGCCGTCAACAACCGCTCGCGGCCTTCACGGTTCAAACCAGCGATACCATTGCGCAACGCCTTGATCGCTTCTTCTAAATCGTCTTTTTCCCCGATAAGACTGTCATGTTCAAATTCGACGTCCTTGGCGTCTTCTTCGGCGCGCAGATTCACCGCCCCCAAGGCATCGCGTTGCCGTTTAAGACGGTTCACATCGGCCTCGATCGCACCGGATGCAGGCATCGAATCGGGGTCAACATCAAGACTATCGAGCAACGCCTGCGGGGAAATATCCTGATCCTCGGAAATTCTGTCAACGGCATAGGCCACGGTTTCATTTGCGGCATCGGCTCGCGCCTCTGATCGCGCCCGTGCTTCGCGCGCTTCCGATGCGGCGCGTTCGGCATCGCGTTCTTCCGCGATGGCCGCGCGCAATGTGGTTTCCGCCGCTGCCAGCGCATCGCCTGCCGCGCCGCGCCGTGTAGTTGCCACATCAATCGCATCCGACAATTCGGCGCGCTTGGCCGCGATTTCATCCGGTGCCGCTGTGGCCGATTTAAGATCAACTTCCGACGCCGCTTTACGCTCTGCCAACTCGCCAATGCGGGTTTCTGCCGTGGTCAACCGATGCCGCCAGCCGCTCACTTCTTTGGTCACTTCCTGACTACGTTTGAGGCGCGCCTCGCCTTCACGGCGCAATTCATCATGGGCCGATCGCCGCGTCATCATCGCCATGCGCGCCGCCTCGACGGTCATGCGCACATCTTCGACATCACCACGCGCGGTTGCCAGATCCCCGAGATCCGCCAGCGCCTTTTCGGCCTCGCGCAATTGCATACCGGCGCGCATCGCTTCTTCTTCGTGCCGCGCCACCGCAAGGCCCGCGCCCTCAAGCTTGCTTTGTGCCAGATTGCGGTCGGCCTCGGATTTTGACAGCGCCCGATTGGCCGCATTGACCGCTTCATCCGCCGCACGCCGCGCCATCCGCGCATCACGATCTGCCGCACTTAGTTCGGTCAATCGCGCGCTCAGGGTTTCATGCGCCTGTCGCGCCCCGTCTGCCTTGGAGGTGGCGCGTTCCAACTGCTGTTTCAATTCTTCCAGACGGTTCAATTGTTGTAGGCGCAGTGCCGCCGCCGATGGTGCATCCTCGGCCCAGGCGCGAAACCCGTCCCAGCGCCACAAATCACCTTCTTCACTGACAAGTCGTTGACCGGGCAGCAAAAATTGTTGCAATCGCGGCCCATCATCCCCGGCCACCAGACCGATTTGCGACATGCGGCGCGACAACACTTCGGGCACAGACACGTGGTTTGACAGCGCGCTCACACCTTCTGGTAGCGCCTGAACCGCATCATAATCCGCCAATACCGCCCAGCCCGACGGCCCATCCGCATCCACTTGCGGTGCACGCAAATCATCGGCCAATGCCGCGCCAAGCGCCTTTTCGAACCCCTGTTCGACCTGCAAACGGTCCAGAATATGCCCGCCCTCGGCGGTATCGCGCTGCACCAGCCGCGCCAGAGCCGAAACCTCGGCCCGCAATGCGTTCATTTCGCCTTCGGCCTCGGACCGCTCACCGCGCGCATCTGCTTCGCGGTTCTGGGTTTGTGACCGCGCCGCTTCGGCGGCCAACACGGCATCTTCGGCGGTATGCGCCGCCGCCACAGCGATTTTTTCCGCCTCGGTGGCCGCTTCGAAATCAACACCCGCCGTGGTCAGTGCCGTCTTTGCTATCTCTGCCGCTTCGCGCGCTTGCGCCGCGTCGCCTTCGCTTTTGTCGCGGGTTTTGCGACTGTCGGCCATCAACCGTTCGCCCGATTGATGGCGGGCCGCCAACCGCGCCACATCTTCGGTCAATTGGGTTAGATCGGCCTCGCGATTTTGCAAAACCCCTGCCGCTTCATGACTCGATTGCGATGCCGCCTCGAGGCGCATCTCGTGCCCCTCACCGGCCTTGGCAAGTTCGCGCGCCTCCCATTCCAGACGTTCAATCGTTTCACCGGCATCGCGGTTCAATCCGGCCTCGCGCTCCATATCCTGGGACAATTGCGCAATGCGATTTTTCAGGGTTTCGATGGTTTGCAGTGCCACCGCCTCTTGGTCGCTCAAGGTATCGCGCTGCACGCTTAAGCGTTGCAATACGGCCGCGGCAATCGCTTCTTCTTCGCGCAGTGCAGGCAGGGCATCATCATGGCTTAACCGCGCTTTGGCCGCTTGGCGGGCTGCACTCTCGGATTGTGCCGCTGCCACCGTGCGGGCGCGCAATTCTTCAACGGCGACAATGCACGCCTCGTCCGCCTCTTTCCAGCGCCGATACAGCAACAGCCCCTCGAACCGGCGCAATTCTTCGCCAATTGCCCGATACCGCGCCGCTTGGCGGGCTTGTCGCGCCAATTGCGCCAATTGCGCTGCCAATTGTTCGATCACATCGTCAACGCGCAGCAAATTGGCCTCGGCCCCGTTCAATTTCAATTCCGCCTCGTGGCGACGTTGATACAAACCTGAAATTCCCGCCGCTTCTTCGAGAATACGCCGCCGATTTTTCGGCTTGGCATTGATCAATTCGGCAATCTGCCCTTGGCGCACCAAGGCCGGTGAATGGGCGCCGGTTGACGCGTCGGCAAACAACATTTGCACATCGCGGGCGCGCACATCGCGTTTTCCCGCCTTATAGGCGCTGCCCACATCGCGGGTGATCCGGCGCACGATTTCAAGGGTATCTTCGTCATTAAACCCCACCGGCGCGGTGCGGTCCGCATTATCGAGGATCAACGCCACTTCGGCAAAATTACGCGCCGGACGGGTGGCGGCGCCCGCAAATATCACGTCTTCCATACCGCCGCCCCGCATCGCGGTTGGCCGGTTTTCCCCCATCACCCAGCGCAGCGCCTCAAGCAGATTCGATTTTCCACAGCCATTGGGCCCGACAACGCCGGTAAGCCCGTCCGAGATAATCAAATCCGTCGGATCGACAAAACTTTTGAATCCCGTCAGCCGTAGTTTCGAAAAGCGCAATTCTTTAATATCCCCTAGCGTCACATGCGGTGAATCTGTCGGCCAAATCTGACCTGCACCAAGGTGTCTGTCAACGGCACACCCCATCATCTGGGGAAATTCGCCGACTTATCCACAAGATATTGCGGATTTCCTCAAAATTACGCAACTATCCGCCGCTGTAAAACCGCCAAACCCTGTCGGAATCAGACTTGACCAGCGCACGATTATACCGCCACATAGACCGATGCATGGTTCCCCAAGTGGCGCAAAGCGTCCGGGGATGAAATGGGAATGCGGATCGGGTGACCCAATCAGGGACCCAAAGCCGCAGCCGCCCCCGCGACTGTAAGCGGTGAGCGCCTGTCATTTGCCACTGATCCATCCGGTTTTCCGGAC
>JAUZRV010000147.1 GCA_030950105.1 Rhodobacterales bacterium
CCCAACCCAACACCCAAAGGACGCCCAAAATGCACGATATCCGCGCCATCCGTGACAATCCCGAAGCTTTTGATGCAGCCTTGGCACGCCGTGGGGATGCGCCGGTATCGGCGGCAATCCTTGCGCTTGACGAGGCGCGGCGCTCCAAAATCAACGAGGCCGAAACCGCACAGGCCGAGGCCAAGGCAGCGGCGAAAAATGTCGGCGCGGCCAAGGCGCGTGGGGACGGCGCCGAATTTGAACGGCTCCGCGCGCTTGTCGGAAATTCCAAGGCGGCGATTGCGGCACTGCAACAAGACGCCAAGGATCTTGATGGCCAACTCACCGCGATGCTCGAGGTGATCCCGAATCTGCCCTACGCCGATGTGCCGGATGGGGCGGATGAAAATGACAATGTCGAGGTGGCAAAATGGGGCACGCCGCGCGCGCTGGATTTCGCGCCGGTCGAACATTTCGAAATCAAAGGCGTCGCCGGCGCGATGGATTTTGACACCGCCGCCAAAATCTCTGGCGCGCGGTTTGTCCTGCTCAAGGGTGCCGTGGCCCGTATCCACCGCGCCTTGTCGCAATTTATGCTCGATTCGCATGTCGACCAAAACGGCCTGACCGAGGTCAACACGCCGGTATTGGTGCGCGACGAGGCCATGTATGGCACTGATAAATTGCCGAAATTTGGCGATGACAGCTATCAAACCACCAACGGCTGGTGGCTGGTGCCGACCTCCGAGGTGCCCCTAACCTATTCGGTGGCCGGCGATACCCTTGCCGAATCCGACCTGCCGCGCCGAATGACCGCGCATACATTGTGTTTCCGTTCCGAAGCGGGATCCGCAGGGCGCGATACCTCGGGAATGTTGCGCCAACACCAGTTTGAAAAGGTGGAAATGGTTAGCGTGACCCATCCCGACACCTCCGACGGCGAACAGAAACGGATGCTGCGCTGCGCCGAGGACCTGCTCGAGCAGCTTGATGTACCCTATCGCACGGTGATCCTGTGCACCGGCGATATGGGATTTGGCGCGCGCCGCACCTATGACATAGAGGCGTGGTTGCCCGGCCAAGACGCCTATCGCGAGATTTCGTCGATTTCGACCACCGGCGCATTTCAGGCGCGGCGCATGAACGCCCGCTTCAAGCCCGCCGATGGTGGCAAGCCGGAATATGTGCATACATTGAACGGGTCGGGACTTGCGGTCGGGCGGTGCCTGATTGCGGTGCTTGAAAACGGCCAACAGGCAGATGGTTCGGTGACCCTGCCCGCTGTTTTGCACCCATACCTTGGCGGCAAATCCACCCTCACCGCGCAAGGCGCCCTTGCCTAACCGCTTCTTTTTCGTTCAAATATCCTCGGGGGGACGTTGAAAGCCCTTGGCTTTCGACGTTGGGGGCAGACAGCCCCCTCTGCCCGATGATTTTTGCGCAACTGGCGCCATAACCCGATGACGCTGTTCAAGATTGCCCTTATGGCCGCGTTATCGGTCGCTTCGCCACCCGCCAGTGCACAAGATGGTCCAACGACAACTATCACGAATACAATCATCACCATGGGCCCGCGCCCGTATTTCCTCATCGACAAAATGGGCGATGGCCCGCTTAAAACCCGTCTTGCGGCCTGTGCCAACGGCCCGTTCCGGCGCACGAATTTTTCGATCGGGCATCGTGGCGCGGGGATGGCGCCATGTTTGAGGTGATTGACGTACTCGCACAACAAGTGGGCGTCGTTGGAATACTTAGCGACTGGCCCGCCACCGTGTCGTATTACGCAAGCTGCATGGGGTTGGAATAGGCTTTAACCCGATCTTAATAATTGCCGCCCTAAGATAGGGCCAGTTTATGAATGATAGGTGGGTTTGATGGCAGAACAGGCGGAAAGCACAATTCGCGGCGCGTATCAAACCGTGGTAATTGCCACGGCTGCCCTACGATCGTGGGGGGTGAACTGGCTTTTGCTGGTTCAGATGAATCCACGCCTAAAAGACGGCGACCTATATGCCAAAGCACAGGAAATCCTGCCTTTGATCAAGGCGGCCCACGATATGATTAAAACCGGCATTGACGATGTTTTTGCCCCTTTTGATCTTGAAAACCCACCCGGATTTGCAAAAACACGTGCACAGGCGGCACAAAGCATTGAATCCTGCCTTGCCCATTTTGATGACCTTGCCAAGCAGGCGCGCAGCAACGTGTTGGAAAACGATGTGGTTCTTGCCACGATCGACAGTCAAATTGATTTGATCAGCGACGGGATGACACAGGTTTTGGCGACCCTTGATAAACTTGTTGCACAAAAAGAACAGCAAACCATCGTGAACCAGCACAGCCTGATACGCGAAGCTATTGACGAGATGGGGAAAAACAATTTCACCATCGGCATGATTGCGATCAATGCCTCGGTCGAAGCTGCGCATGTTGGCGACGCGGGGCGCGGATTTTCGGTCATCGCCAGCGAGATTCAAAACTTGTCAAAAAATTCGAAAATTGCATTTGATGCGCTTTCGTCGCGCATCAAATAACAGCAAAAGCCTTTAGCGTTCGTTTTTCGCCCGCGCGCCCGGTGAATTTCCGCGCCCGCCACCAATGTGTTTGTTCAATTTGCTTGGCCCTGCCTTTTTGCGGCCCTTGAACGGATTGGCGTCATTCTGGCTACGCATGTAGAGCCGGATCGGGGTTCCGGGCATATCAAAATCTACCCGCAAACCATTGACCAGATAGCGTGAATAACTCGCCGGTAATTTATCCGGATGCGAGCACATCACCACAAATCCCGGCGGGCGGGTTTTGGCCTGTGTCATGTAGCGCAATTTGATCCGTTTGCCTTGTGGTGCGGGCGGCGGATGCGCCTCGAGCATACCCGTGAGCCAACGATTCAAATGCGCCGTCGTGACCCGGCAGTTCCATACTTCGTAAGCCTTTTCAATGGCTTGATGCAATCTATCAATGCCTTTCCCGGTCTTGGCCGACACCGTCACCAAAGGTGCGCCGCGCAATTGCGGCAGCAAACGTTCAAAACTCTCGCGCAGGTCTTTTAACTTGGCCTGTTTCTCGGGTTCGAGGTCCCATTTATTGACCGCAACCACCACGGCGCGGCCCTCGCGCTCGGACAGATCGGCAATGCGCAAATCCTGCTGTTCAAACGGGATCGCGGCATCAAGAAGCACCACCACAACTTCGGCAAATTTAACCGCGCGCAGACCATCGCCCACCGATAGCTTTTCAAGCTTTTCCTGAATTTTGGCCTTTTTGCGCATACCGGCGGTGTCAAATATCCGCATCGGGGTCCCATTCCAGGTGATCGCGGTTGAAATTGCATCGCGGGTGATACCGGCCTCGGGTCCGGTGAGCAATTTATCCTCGCCCAGAATCATGTTGATCAGGGTCGATTTCCCCGCATTCGGACGGCCAACAACCGCGATTTGCATCGGGCGGGCCACGGTGGGTTTGCGAAATCCGGTATCTTCATCATCTTCATCAAGGTCGACATCGACCTCGGGCGCCTCATCGCCTTGTGCCTTGTCGCGCTCGGCAAATTCGTCGGCCAAGGGCATCAATTGGCTGTATAGGTCGTTCAAACCCTCACCGTGTTCCGCCGACATGCGGATCGGCTCACCAAGGCCAAGGCCCCACGCATCAATCACCCCGGCATCGGCCTTGCTACCTTCGCCTTTGTTGGCGGCAAGGATCACATGCGCCGATTTTTTGCGCAGAATTTCGGCAAACACCTGATCCGACGGGGTAACGCCATCGCGCGCATCAATCATGAACAGGCAAATATCGGCCATATCCACGGCGCGTTCGGTCAGGCGGCGCATCCGCCCCTGAAGGCTATCGTCGGTAATTTCTTCGAGACCGGCCGTGTCAATCACGGTAAAGCGCAGATCGCCGAGACGTGCCGCCCCCTCGCGCAAATCGCGGGTCACGCCAGGTTGATTGTCGACCAGCGCAATACGCTTGCCCACCAGACGGTTGAACAGCGTCGACTTGCCCACATTGGGGCGTCCGACAATGGCGAGGGTAAAGCTCATGATTTTTTGGCCTTCAAACAGAAGTTTTTTGCGTCAAGTCGCCGCGATATACCAGTTTGCCGGCAAGGTCAAAACCCAATATTCAGCGGAAGGCGTGAAGCTGTCCTTTGGTCGAAACCACATAGAGCGTGCCGCCGGCAATCACCGGATTTGTCGTCGCCCCACCCGGGATTTCCACAGTCGACAGAAGATCGCCCGAAGTGGGGTCAAAGCTTCTGATCAGGCCATCATTCGAGGCCACAACCAACCGGCCACCGGCCAGAACCGGACCGTAATGGGCGAAAACCTCTTTTTGGCGTTTGGGGCGGTCTTTAACGAAAAACGGCAGTTTAACACCCCAGATACGCGCACCATCGCGGGTGGCAAGGCGCAGCAATTCGTTGCGGTCCGACACCAGAAAGATCGAATCGCCAGCGGGCCACACCGGATTAAGCGGACCCTCGGGAACGGTCCAGAGACGCGTGCCGGAATTGAGATCAATAGAGGCAAGGCGGCCCGAATGGGACCCCGCATAAAGCGTGCTGCCCACCACCACCGGATCGCCGGTGATATCGGAAACTTTGGCACGGGCATAGCCGCGGCGTTGCCCCGAAAGCACCGAATCCCATTGGCGTGCGCCGGTATTACGGATTGCGGCCTGCATTTCACCGGAGCCAAAAGCAAATACGACTTTGTCGCCAGCAACCACAGGGGCCGGACCACCAAAGACATTATTGATATCAGGCGAGGCCGAGAGCTGCCAGGCGATGCGGCCATTGTCGGCGTCAAGCGCCCAGGCCAGGCTATCACCGGCGACGAGGAACACTTTGCCATCGGCGTAGGTCGGGCTGCCGGTGGCCGAGGCCTGTAGCTTTTGTTGCCAAAGGATTTCACCGCTGGCCGGATCAAGTGCGGTCATCAGGCCAAAGCCGGAGGAGACAAACAATTTACCATCGCCAAACGCCAGACCGCCGCCCGATGCATCCCGAGCGGTATCGCGCGCAGGCACCAGATCACGGGTCCAGATCGCGGCACCGGCGGTCGAGGTGGCCTGCACGGTGGCGGCACTGTCGAGGGTAAAGATACGCCCGTTCGCCACAACCGGGTCGGCAGAAATGCGTGCTTTGCGGGATTCTGACGCCCCGATGGACACATTCCACAACGGTGTCAGGGTGCGCCCAAGGGCGGGGTGATTGGTGCGGGTGGCCGGTGTGCCAAAACGTTGCAACCAGTTGGCATTGTTGGTCTGCGCCGCCATTTGCAACGGCAGGGTGCGGTTCTCGACCTCGACAACCGCGTTTTCCGCCGCGACTTCGGCCTGAAGGACCGCACGCAATTCTTCGCGCGCGCCGGGCAATATTATTTCTTTCTTTTCACAGCCCGCCAATACCGCAAGGCCCAACAGGGCCACCAAAGTCCCTTTTTGTGTGCCAACAGAGATACTGCCGCTTATCCAGCCAGTTCGTTTCATTGATCCCGCCCTCTTACTATTCTGCTGCCCGTTTAATTGCCGGTTATTACCGGTTCAAAATCTATCTCTTTTATGCGTCCGGTTTTATTCACCCGGTGCGGGCAGATCTTCGTCGCCCACGGTTTCGGGTTCTGCGCCCAAGGCGACAATCACCTGAACCGCGCGGCGACGCAAGCCTGCGGTTACTTCCGCGTCGACAACAATACGTTGCAGCCGCTCAAGCGCGGCGGCATTATCGCCATCTTCCAGATCAAGCAAGGCCAGTTGTTCTTCGGCCATAAGACGCAACGGTGCCCCCGGAACCGCCAGCGTTTCAAATCCGGCGCGGCGTTCCGCAGTGGTTTGATCCCCGGCAAGTGTGTAGCTTTTGAAAATCGCGATCTGGCGATAAATCAGCGGGATTTCGGCATTGTCGGCGATCCCCTTCAGGGTCGCGGCCGCCGCAGCTTCGTCACCGGCGCGCAATTGTTCGGCCCCGCGCAGAAATGCCAGAACCGCCTGCCCTCCGGCGCTTTCGGTTTCGACGGTTGCCAAGGCGGCAATCCGTGCGTCGGCTTCATTTTCTTCAAGCGCGGCCAACATCGCATCCCCCAAATTCTGGGCGCGGGTCAGTGCTTGTGATTTTTGCCATTCCGAATAGGCGGCCCCGCCAACAAGTAGCAAAATGCCCAAAATTGGCACCCAGCCCCATTTGCGCATCAGAGCAAACAGGCGGTCACGGCGCACCTCGTCGGAAACTTCTTCGATAAATGTGTCGCTCTCGCTCATCAACTTGCCTTTAGATTTTGTTTGCCACAATCGCGGGTCTTTATCCCCTCTTAGCGCAAGCCCCCTACCCTGCCAAGGGCATCACAGCCGGCAAACAAAAATCCTTTGGAAAAACCGGCAGATGTTCGCCCTATCGCAACGTGAAACTCGGCACATTTACGTCATCAAGCGCGGCTTTTATGTGTTTGGGAACCTCTGAGGCGCCGTAGCCCCGCACCATACGTGCCCCTTTGAGTAATCCATGGGTATCATGCGCGGCTATTTTTTCAAGAACGGCAGGCATAAACGAATTCTTCGCCAACCCGCCAAATGCGCCGCTTAACCCGACACCTGAAAAAATCAACTTGGCCCTACCGCCAATTGCCGGGGCACGCAAGCGGATGAAAAACGTGCGCACATGATTTTGCGCCCCTTCCATCGACATCATAAAAATACCGTTTGAAGATCGGAAAACCGCAAGTTCGATCACGAAATCGGAGCGGTCAAATTCGAGGGTATTATCAATCGAACGAAGGCGGCGTAAAATATGAACCTTGAGAACCCGCACATCGTTGCGGGTTGTCACCCGACATAACAGGGCCTCGTAATCCCAAGGCGCGTCAAACACCCCCCGCCACAGCAAATAAAACCCGTTTGGCATCATTTCCTGACTAACCCGAATTATTCATGAAGCGGCGTAAATCGTTTGGCGGGCGTAGATCAAGCTGTTGAAATGTCGTATGATTTTGGTGTTGAACAAGATCATTCACCTCCAGCAGAAAATCCAGCCCGCCATGAACGACGATACACT
>JAUZRV010000148.1 GCA_030950105.1 Rhodobacterales bacterium
CGCGGCATCAGCCGCCCGAACACCCCCAGATATCAACCTTCAACGCACACTCTAAACTCAGTTCAAAACGCCGCCGTCAACCCGGCCGATCCAGTGCGCCGGAAGGAAATACCCGGAGGCTGATGAATAATTCGGGCTAGATTGGCAGCCTGTTCAATCGCTTTTTGTGACAGATCATTGGACGAATTTTCGACATCATGGGCATTGCGGTCGATTTCAGCCGAGCTTTGAACCAATGCACCAATCGTGTCGTTCAATTTTTGTAGTGCGGTGTTGAAACTTTCTTTGAGGGGGGCGTTGTCGCCGGGGAAATCGGTTTTTATCCGCACCATAAGGTTACCGTCGGAAAGTTCGTTGATCGCGTCCCGCAGGCCGCTCACCACGATTTGTTGCTGCATTTCGGCATCGGCGCGGGCCTCGCTATCGGTATTGGCCTGACAGAGAGTGGTGCGAAGTGCCAGAAGCCCGTTGGCAAGATCGCCAACGTCATCTTTTCGATCCAGATGCGGGATTTCACTGAGCAAATCGCCTTTGGAAATGCCGGAAAGGCTCGTCCGGATATCATTGAAGGGGCGCGAAATCATCCGGCTTATCAACCACCCAAAAATGGTGATGGCGGCAGAGGCCAATGCAAGGATCAGTAGCAAATCGTTGCGTAATTTGGTAATCGGTGCGAAAAGTTCATCGACATTTTCCTCGACGACAACCGCCCAGTGAATATTTTGAAAATCAATGCGGGAAATCGTGGACACCACCGGCGCACCATTGAGGCCAATTACCTCTTGATGTTGGATGGTACCACCTTCCAGCGCCTCTTTGATATGGCCATCATCGACAACCGGGTCGAGTAATTGCGGTTGATTGGGAAAGCGCGAGTTTGATCGCATTTTCATATCGTCGCCAACCAGATAAACCTGTGCTGTTTCGTCCATTCCCGACGTATTACCAACAATGCGGGCAACCAGATCGGCCGTGACTTTGTAAGCGATGACGCCCTTGAGGCGGCCACTGCTATCACGCAACTGCGCGGCCATAAAACCGGCAGCAGCGCCATTTGAAGGTCCGTAACTGGAGAAATCAAAGAACACCGGTTCGCCAGTATCAGAATCAAGAGCTGTCAAAAATGCATAGGCCAGATTTGTGTTCCGCCATTCGCCTGTAACAAGATTTGTGGCGAAATCACCTTCTTTGCGTGCCGAATAAACAATGTTTCCCTTTGGATCTATGAGAAAGACGTCACCAAATCCTTGAGAGGATAAAACCGATTCAAAATAGGGGTGGTATTTATCGTGAACCCGATTGTATTGCGTGATGTTATCGGTATCTACAGTGTCATCAATCGCGGGGGCGGCAGAGTTTTCGCCCCCCGAGGAGATATAGGCAGATTGCAAAAGCGAGGTTTGGTTGCCAAGCATATCGGCCCATGCCCGAGTGAAAAACCCCATGGCCGCTATTGCCGTTGGGTTGGTCGCTTCAGTCGAGATATATGCATAATTGGCCTGAAACATCGTAGTGAGGGCACTGGTGCGCGCCTCTATTGTGGCGTTGAATTTTTCTTTAATGCTGACATGAATGATGTTTTGCGCGGATAAATATGCGTTTATTCCAACCGCGCTTGCAATTGTTAGGCCGACACCTGTAATGATGATCGGCAGTTTGATCGCAAGGTTGATATTTCTGAAAAACCGGACCGGTGACAGCAGCCGCAATCCCGATGCTTTGGCAGATGCAGAGGTAGAATTCGACTGGTTAACAGTGCTCATGGCAGGATCCTTTTTCGACATACCTGGGCGCGAAGGACCCCGGCAAAAGTTTCACCCGGAGCAATCACATTTGCCTGTGTATCGCGCGATGAATTTAATGGCCCCTTAAGAGCGCCGCGGTTCAGGGGAAATTACCCCGCATTAATCACAATAATTTTCATGAAATTTGCAGAAACAGAGGTCACTAACGGTGGTTGAGGATGACAAAGGATATGGAGAACGCTAAGACAGAACGACAGTGAGCGCGTTAGAGAGCCAACCGGTTTTGGTCAATTTCTGGCACGCTTATTGGCGTTTTTTAGGCCCCGTGGCTCAACTGGATAGAGCAGCCCCCTCCTAAGGGGCAGGTTAGTGGTTCGAATCCACTCGGGGTCACCAAAATCACCTTTAAAATATGGCTTATTTACAAAGCTTTGTGCCCGAACTTGCAGAAACTTACGAAGCGATACGGGCCGCATTCGGCAGAAATGGCGAAACTCTCGTGCAAAACCTGTGCAAAATGCGCACGTCCTTGCGTGCTTTGAGGCCATCCGATGAGTTGGCGCGTTGCGAATGAGTGCGCCTAATTCCGGTTCGGAAGTGCAGCCCGCAAACAGATCATTATGTTCCTTGCCGATAAGGCGAGCGATGACGGTTCAGGTAACGTTCGTATGGTTCGACCCAAAGCCCGTCATTGCATAGGTTTTGTTATGTTGGTCTTGTCGCGATTACGTTCCGGTCTCTCAACTCATTTAAGCGGCCTTTCGTTCGAAAGCCAAGGGGCTTTTACCGCCCAGCGATGAATGCCGCCGCCGTGGATTGTAGAACCCGTTGATGTATTGGAATATCGCCCCTTCCGCCTGTCGTCTGGTTTCCCATCGGTTGCGCCATATCAGCTCTGCCTTGAGGGATTTGAAGAACGTTTCGACCATGGAATTGTCATAACAATTCCCCTTTCCGCTCATCGATACCAGAAACTCGTGCTTGGTCAGGCGTTTTTGGTATTCATTCGAGCAATATTGCGACCCACGATCCGTGTGATGAATGCAGCCTTTGGGAGGACGGCGAAAGGCCACAGCCATGTCCAGCGCCCGGATCGCCAAGTCTCGCTTCATCCGGTTACTGACGGCCCATCCGATGACGCGGCGGGAATACAGATCAAGGATCACCGCCAGATACAACCAGCCTTCACTGGTCCAGATATAGGAAATGTCGCCCGCCCATTTCTGGTTCGGTGCAGTTGCTGAGAAATCCTGATCCAGCAGGTTGGGTGCAATGTTGAAAGCGTGGTTGCTGTCCGTTGTGACCTTATATTTACGGGTTCTGATGATCTTTATCCCGTTCTCCCGCATCAAGCGCCCCACGCGGCGATGCCCTACATTCAGCCCCAGTTCCTGCAATTCTTCGGTCATCCGGGGCCGCCCGTAGCTTTGCAGGCTAAGGCGGTGTTGTTCGCGGATGTGGGCCAAAACCACCATGTCACTGCGCTGCTGCCGACTCATCGGGCGCACCTTCCATGCCCGAAAACCACGGGATGTGACCTGCATGACGCGACACAGGCTTTCGACGGACCAGACTTCCTTCCAAGCATCGATGAAGGCGAACCTCATCGGCTTTGACCTGCAAAGAAGATCGCCGCCTTTTTTAGTATTTCCCTCTCCTCGCGAAGTAGGCGAACTTCTTTGCGAAGACGGGTATTTTCTTTCTCCACATCCTCGTGCGGGCCGGACATCAGGTCATCGTGTTGATGCTTTTGAACCCACTTGTTCAGCGTCGAAAGCCCGACCCCCAGATCTGATGCTATCTGCGGCCTGGTCAGGCCACTGGTTGTTGCGATGCGAACCGCATCACGGCGAAACTCTTCGGTGTAACTCGTTGCCATTTCTTATCTCCTTCATAGCAAACATTGCTCGAAAGAGACCGGAACGTAACCGTGACAAGACCAGAGTGCGAGCGCGGATAGTCTGTGATGACTGTGTTGTAGTGTTGTTTGAGGATGAAATTTCAAATGCCGAAAAGCACCAAGATTTTTGTGAAGCGAAGGCCAGTCCACAGGTTGTTTTGGGTTTGCGCTCTGGTCATTGATATCTAGTCTTCGCGCATCAGGCGTTCGGCCTTTTTGCGCACCAGAACCGAACGCAGATCGTGCATCGCCAGCAAGAGGTCATCGGTGACCGCGTCGAGTTGTTCGGGCGTGGCCTTGGATTGGACCCAGTGGGTTGTGGTGTTCATATAATCCACAGCGCGGTGGATGTCGTCGATATCGCGGTGGGCAAGAATCAGCGTGCGTTCTTCCATCCATTGATAAATCGCGGTCAGGTCGTCCTCGGAGAGGGTGCGATCCCCGTGGGGTTTGATTTCACCATTGCGGATGTTGACCACGGCGATTTGGTCCATGTCGATGCGGCGCTGGCGGTTTTCGGTGTCGACACGAAACACAAAGGCCCCGTTGTCGCGCACGCGAAAATAGTAGTTGGGTAAATCTGCCGCCATGATGCCTCTCTTATGTCAGTGCTGCGCAGAAGGATTGAATCCGCGTGCAGGCCTCAACGAGGGCCGCGTCTGAGGTAGCGTAACTTACCCGGAAGTTTGGCGAAAGCCCGAAGGCGGCACCAAACACCACAGCGACGCCGGATTCTTCGAGCAGGGCGGTGGCGAAACTGGCGTCATCCACTATTTTGGTGCCATTGGGGGTGGTTGTGCCGATGAGTTCGGCAATCGAGGGATAGACGTAGAACGCGCCATCTGGAGTGGGGCAGGAGATGCCCACGGCGTCATTGAGCATTTTAACCACCAGATCGCGGCGGCGTTTGAACATGGCGTTGTTGGAGGCGATGAAATCCTGTGGGCCGTTGAGGGCCTCGACCGCCGCCCATTGCGAGATCGAACAGGGGTTCGAGGTGCTTTGGGTTTGAATTTTGCGCATGGCGGCAATCAGCGGTTCGGGACCAGCGGCATAACCGATGCGCCAGCCGGTCATTGCGTAGGCCTTGGAGACGCCATTGCAGGTGAGGGTGCGGTCATAAAGTTTTGGTTCGACCTCGGCCGGGGTACAAAAGGTGAAATCGCCGTAAGTGAGGTGTTCATACATATCATCGGTCATCACGGCAACATGGGGATGGCGCAGCAAAACATCGGTGAGCGCCTTGAGTTCATCCCACGTGTAACCGGCCCCTGTGGGGTTGGATGGCGAATTGAAGATCAGCCATTTGGTTTTCGGGGTAATGGCGGATTCGAGTTGGTCAGGGGTGAGTTTGAAGCCGGTTTCCATCGAAGCCTGTGCAATCACCGGTTCACCGCCTGCGAGCAGAACCATATCTGGGTAGGATACCCAATAGGGGGCGGGGATCACGACTTCGTCGCCGGGATTGAGGGTGGCCATCAGGGCATTATAGAGGATTTGTTTGCCGCCGGTGCCAACGGATACCTGTGCGGGGGTGTAATCAAGACTGTTGTCACGTTTGAGTTTGGCGCAGATCGCCTGTTTCAGCTCAATTATACCATCGGGGGCAGTGTATTTGGTTTTTCCGGCGTTGATCGCGGCAATGCCGGCATCTTTGATGTTTTGTGGCGTGTCAAAAACGGGTTCGCCAGCGCCAAGGCCAATCACATCTCGACCTGCGGCCTTGAGTTCGGCCGCCATTGTGGAAACGGCGATGGTGGGCGACGGTTTGACGCGGGCGAGGGTGTCGGAAAGAAAACTCATTTTGTCGGCCTCGGTTTGTGTTCAAGTCCTATATGTTTTAGGATGCAAGGGCAGGTTGAACAAGGATGTTCGGGCTGCATGAGCAGAAAAGAGTGATGATGACGAATATTGAAAGCGAAGATTGGTACGATCCGGAAACCTCGACCTTCGGGGATCGGGTTGCGGGCGCGCGTGAACAGGCCGGAATGGATCAGGCACTGTTGGCCAAACGCCTCGGGGTGAAAAAATCGACGCTGCGGGCCTGGGAAAATGATCTGTCAGAGCCACGGGCCAATAAGTTGTCGATGATGGCCGGTGTTCTGAATGTTTCGCTGATCTGGTTGTTGCACGGCGAGGGCGAAGGTGTTGAAGGTCCGGTGGACGAAATTGCGTTGGACGGAGATATTCTGGATCTGTTGGCCGAGATGCGCGAATTGAAAGGCCAGATCAGCCAGACGGCCGAGCGACTCGGGGTGATCGAAAAGCGGCTTCGGGCGCGTCTCAAGGCGGCTGTGTGATGGGTGAATCAGCCGAGAACCGGCTTAAGAGATTGCGGATGCGGTCGATGCGGCGGGGCATTAAAGAGATGGATATCATCCTGATGCGGTTTTCCGATACCCGTTTGGGGGAATTGGATGACGCCACGCTTGGCCTTTATGATGAGCTGCTGAGTAAGAATGATCATGATATATATCAATGGGTTAGTGGCCAAATTAAGGCGCCGGAACGGTATGGTTCACTGGTTGGAGAGATCGCCTCTAACGGGAAATTCAACGGAATAGGTTGAATTTTAGCTGCTATTGCCGTGGTTTAACGGATTATTTTGCTTTTTCCGTCAGTTTCCAATCCGAGCAGTCAAGCAATTGACAGAACGGTTATCGGACGGAGACTAGGATGAGTATACACACCCCCATGCGGGCGGAGACCCAACAAGGTTTCATCACCAGCTATCTTGAGGCGCTGGCGCTGGTTGAAAGGCTTCACCGTCTTTTGCTTGATGTTATCAAGGATGAGTTTGAGCGGGTTGGCGTGTTGGAGATCAACGCGGTGCAGGCCTTGTTGCTGTTCAATATTGGCGACAATGAAGTCACGGCGGGCGAATTGAAAAGCCGCGGGTATTATCAAGGCTCGAACGTGAGTTATAACCTGAAGAAACTGGTCGAGATGGATTATATGCATCATCAAAGGTGCGAGATTGATCGCCGGTCGGTGCGGGTGCGATTGACGACAAAGGGCCGCGATATTCGCGATGTTGTGGGTAACCTGTTTGAGCGCCACGCAGATGGTTTGCAGAGCAAAGGTGTTCTGGGTTCCGAGGGTATTGAGGAAATCACGTCCTCGCTGCGTCGGGTGGAGCGATATTGGACGGATCAGATCCGTTATATTTACTGAACAATGATTGTATCAAGATTAGGGAAACTCTGAACAACAGGGAGTATCCGAAACTCTGTGTATGGGGTTTAGCCCATGCGGTTTTCACGGGTCATCTGTTGAACCGTTCGGGATATAGAATAGCGAACTGATTGCGGGCGGCAACCCATTCTCTGACGCATCTTCCAGTCTTTTCAAACTTGCGGATTGCCAGATAGATCAATTTTGTTGCGGCGTCGTCGGTTGGGAAACTGCCCCTTGTTTTCGTGGTTTTCCGGATCACCCTATTCAGGCTTTCAATTGCATTCGTTGTATAGATGATTTTCCGGACGTCTGGTGGGAAGGCGAAAAACGGGATGACCTCCTGCCATGCCCGCCGCCAACTTGGGGCGATCGAGGGGTATTTGTTGCCCCATTCCAGCTCAAAATCATCAAGAGCTTTTTCGGCTTCGATATCGTCGGTTGCCTTGTAAATTCGCTTCAGATCCTTGGCGACCGCCTTGCGATCTTTCCAGCCGCAGAAGTTCAGCGAATTGCGCACCAGGTGCACGATACAAGTCTGGACCGTTGTGTCCGGAAAAGCCGCGTTGATCGCATCAGGGAAGCCTTTCAGGCCGTCTACAACAGCAATTAGGATGTCCTCGACGCCACGATTGCGAAGATTGTTCATGATAGAAAGCCAGAATTTGGCACCCTCATTAGCAGCGACCCACAAGCCCAGAACTTCGCGTTCGCCCTCTGGCGTGACGCCCAAAGCCACATAGACGGCCTTGTTTTTGACTTGGCGGCTTTCGGAATCCCGAATTTTAACCCGTAATGCATCAAGGAAAACAATGGGGTATACTGGCTCTAAAGCACGGTTCTGCCAATCTGAAACCTCCTCAAGAACCGCATCGGTGACGCGGCTGACAAGATCAGCAGACACCCGCAGCCCGTAAACTTCTTCAAGGTGGGCACGGATATCGCGGGTCGACAAACCAGCCGTATAAAGGCCGATGATTTTGTCATCCATTCCGTCGATCCGCGTCTGGCCTTTCTGGATCAGCGCCGGTTCAAAACTACCGTTCCTGTCGCGTGGTATCTCAATCGGAAGCGCACCATCATTGCCCTTCACCACCTTGCGTGTAGTGCCATTGCGACGATTGTTTTGCTGGATAGATGGTTCGCCATGTGGCTCGTAGCCAAGATGCGCTGTCAATTCAGCACCCAGCATCCGCTCCATCAACCGGATCTTCAAATCCTTCATCAGCCCGTGTTCGCCAAGCAAGTCGTCAGCGTTTTGCACACCGTCAAGAAGTTGGTCTAATAAGTCCTTGGAAATTGTCATCGTTGTCATGCTCCTTTGTTGCAGAAGCATGGACCAAATTACTCATACACAGAAGATCGGACACTCTC